>DAOTXB010000797.1:0-28836 GCA_034435575.1 Anaerolineae bacterium | reverse complement strand
ATTCGTCCCGCATTTGCGGCACTTGCACAGATGCCCAAATATTGTGGCGATATTATTATTCCGCTACGTTCACCGGAGGAGTCAGCCATTGCCCTCGAATCCAACCCTTGCGATTAGCCTATTTTTTCACCTTTCAGCCACGGTTATCTGGATTGGTGGTTTGCTAATCACCACATTGCTCGTCTGGCCAGAAGTCCGGCGTGTACTAGTAGATCAACCGTCACTCTATAATCTGCTTAACCGTCTGCGAACGCGCTTCATCCCGTTGAGTAACCTTAGCCTCGTAACACTCATCGTGACCGGTTTGTTTCAGATGTCGCTGGATTCCAATTATAAGGGGATGTTGAACTTCGATAATGAGTGGAGTCAGGTGATGCTGGTTAAACATATTGTGATCGTACTCATGGCGTTGACGGGTGTCTTCTTGCAATATATCGTCGTTCCTGCCCTAGAACGTACCAGTTTGCTGGTCGAACGGGGTAAAGGTGACGAAAATGTGTGGCAAGCATTGCGTCAGCGGGAAATTCGCTTGACATGGATTAACGTACTTTTGGGCGTGTGTGTGCTTGGTTTAAGTGCGTGGGCGGGGTCGATCTGAGTATTTTCTCGTATGGGTGCTTACACCGATCAACCGCTTTTACCTTGTCCCTTCGCGCTTGCTCTGTTATGCTCATTTGCTGTGTTATTTTGATTACGAAAGGTAGGGGGTTCAGTTGTCTCGTCGATTGAGTTTTCTGTTTGCCCTTATCCTGATACTCCTCGCCGCAGGGTTACGCCTGTGGGATATTACGACGCTTCCGGCGGGCTTTAGTGCCGACGAGATTACCAATATTCGCATTACCGAAGCGGTGCGTGGTGGGCAGATTGGTGTCTTCTACGATCTGGGTGATGACGGACGCGAAGGTTTATACCATATCTCTCTGGCAATGATTACCACAGTCATCGGACATGGCAATTTGGGCTATCGTCTTGTGTCTGTTGGTGCAGGTCTGATCTCTCTCGCACTTGTTTATGCCGTTGGTTTGCGGTTATTTGGGCGGTTGGCGGCGCTGAGTGCTGTCGCGTTGATGTCCTTCGGCATGTATCCCGTTTTGCTTTCAAGGCAGATCACACCTGCGGCATTTTTACCGATGCTGACTGGCGCAGTTCTGCTCACACTCATCAGTGCATTACCCGCCTATCGTCGGCGACGTGTACGGGGTGCAAACACCACTATCTTTGCCGCACTTGGCTTATTTGTTGGGCTTGGGGTTTACATTCATCCGGCTGGGTTGATGGTTGCGTTGGGTGCGTTGGTTTTTGTCATCTACATCAACCGTTTTTCTACCACAGTGGTTTCTCAACGACGCACACGCTATATTCGCTTTGCCTTATTGATGATGCTCATCATTATTGTGCCGTACCTCACATCGTCCATACGGCAAACAGAAATCAACGGGCTTGCACGGTTGTTTGATGGTGATGCCTTTACATTGAGAAATATCGGAGATAGTCTGGCGGCGGTGATTCTCATCGGTGATGCCAAGCCACTCAACAATTTGCCACAACGCCCTCTGATTGATCCGGTAAGTATTGCGTTGATGTTATTGGCATTTGGCTATTCCTTAAGGCGCTGGCATCGCCCACGATATATGATTTTGCCGTTGATGATCTTAACCCTGCTTCCGGTGGCGATTTTTTCCACACCCGATGCAGATTTTGGTGCTTATGCGGCGTTGCTACCGTTGCTTTATCTGATGGCTGGATTTGGTATTAGCCTAGTCATTTATTTACTCCCACAACGGATTATGGTGGTTGGCGTAATCGCTCTGTTGGGGCTAGTGGGTGTGAATTTCGTCTGGACAGCATCAGATATTTGGGTGCGCTGGCAGGAATCGCCTGAAGTACAACAGGCTTACCACGCAGAATTGGGACAATTGGCGCATTTTATTGATACAAACCATGACAATTCGATGGTTGTTTGTGGCTGGGAACCGGAACAAGCACCGAACTCTGCGGAGCTAACTGACGCACAATTGATCGACCTAATGCTCAACCGTGATGCACGAAATGTACGTTTTACGGCGTGTGAGACGGGCATGGTGCTTACGAACGGTGGCGATGAAGAACTAGTCATTTTGCCCGATCCGATGGTGATTGAACGGGCACATCCACAAATTCAACGCTGGCTGGAAAATGGCGCATATATTTCCGGTGATGCGATTCCAGATAATCGTATCTTGAGTATTGATGTGATGAATGAACTTGCGGATCAACTCGGCGCATTTACCGTCACCACGCCTGTAAGCTATGCACCGGAAACGGGTCAGACCGATGAATTTGGTCCCCCCGTGACATTCGGCGGTAACGTGACCTTTATGGGCTATGCGAGTGATGACGAAGGTGCCTATGCCCCCGGGAGCATCCTGACGCTAGTCACCTATTGGCGGGTTGATGGACTTGTACCGCGTGATTTGCGCCTGTTCACGCATGTATTAGCAGATCCGGGTGCCGCGCCCGTTGCCAATACCGATACAATTAGTACACAGGCACGTTTATTGCAAAATCGTGATGTGATTGTGCAGGTAACCTATGTGCCATTACCGGATACAATTCCGCCCGGCGAGTATCGTGTGTCTATCGGTGCATACCAGGATACTAGCTTACAGCGTTTAGATGTATTGCGTGATGGCGATCCATTTGGCACGCGTATTTTCCTCTTTACGATTAATGTTGCAGACCCTGATTCATCAACCGAAGACGGCGAGTCATAATGTTTGAGATTATCTTTTTAGGAACATCTGCATCGGCACCATCAATCTATCGTGGACTGCCGTCTCAGGCAATTTTAGCAGGCGAACATCGCTTCTTGATCGATTGTGGTGAGGGCACACAACGGCAAATCCTCAAAAGTGGGATTGGCTTTAAGAAACTCAATCGTATTCTCCTCACCCACGCACACCTTGACCATATCTTAGGGTTAGGTGGGTTGGTATCGACATTTGTTCGCTGGGAAGACATTGAAGAATTGGAAATCTGGGGCGGAAGCGCCGCGTTAAATCGTGTGCAAGCCCTGTTGTTTGGTGTTGTGCTGACGAATCAAAATCCACCGGTACCCATTCATTTGATTGATCTTGAAGCGGGTCATATTATGGATGCACGAGAATTCAGCGTGAGTGCCTTTCCTGTCAAACATCGCGGACGTGGTAATTTTGGTTTCATATTTCAAGAAAATACCTATCATCCGTTTCAAGTTGAAAAAGCGCAGGCGCTGGGTGTGCCGGCTGGTCCTGAACGGGGTCGGCTTGTCAAAGGTGAGACGATTACGCTATCGGATGGGCGCACTATCGCGCCGGATATGGTACTTGGCGAGGCAGTGCCGGGGACAAAACTAGTGCATATCGGTGATATTGGCGAATTACGGTCGGTTGAGCAATATGTACAGGATGCCCATGCATTGGTGATTGAATCGACCTTTCTGGATGTTGACGCGGATGTCGCCGCCGCGCATGGACATATCACCGCAACACAAGCCGCAGAATTCGCCCGTGATAATGGCGTAAAAACGCTTATCCTCACACACATTAGCCGACGTTATGGCGAGCGCGAAGTCATCCATGAAGCCCGTAGCATATTTCCAGATACCTATGTTGCCCGTGATTTTGACCATTTTATCATTCATCGGGATAAGCCGGTGGAAAAAGTGAATAAACGCTCGTAGCCAGATATTCGTATATGTTGGTAGAAAATTACACCGGAGATAAACTTGATGTCACGCGATGATTTTGAAACGTATATTGCGAATCTGTATGCACCCGAAGATGATGTGCTCCGTCACATTCACGCCTCCACTGAACAGCATCAGATGCCGAACATCAGCATCAATCCACAA
This sequence comes from Anaerolineae bacterium, assembly GCA_034435575.1. GTDB lineage: Bacteria > Chloroflexota > Anaerolineae > Aggregatilineales > Phototrophicaceae > JAVJSU01. The sequence continues at coordinate 24,965 of DAOTXB010000797.1, read as the reverse complement.
GATGGCGCTTTGCTCAATCTGTTGGTGCGTAGCATTAATGCCAATACTGTTGTTGAGATTGGCACGCTCGCTGGATATAGTGGCACATGGATTGCCCGTGCGTTACCGGATGCAGGAAAACTCTATACGGTAGAAATTAGCAGTAAACATGCGTCTGTCGCACGAGACAATTTTGATCGTGCTGGTTTGAGCGAAAAGGTCGAGGTTGTTCAGGGACAATCGCATGAAGTCCTCCGTAAATTACAGGCAAAAGCCCCGTTTGATTTTGTCTTTATCGACGCGAATAAAGATCAATATCCCTATTATCTGGATTGGGCGACGGAAAATGTGCGTTCAGGTGGCATGATCGCCGCGCATAATGCGTATCGAGGCGGTGGGGTGCTCGCGCCGAAAGATGAAAATGATCAACACATGCGTGATTTTCTGCAAAAGATCGCTGATAACCCCCGCTTACAGGGTATGATTTTGCCGTTGGGTGATGGTATGGCGATTGCGCTTAAGCTGTAATCTTCTGTTGGATCGATAACAGGGCATAATTGTGAGGCGATTGGCATTTGTGATCTTCACCTCTGTATTGTGCATCCTCATCATTTTGCTCGCGAATTGGATCGGGCGAAATTTTAAAGTGGGTGTGCCGTTGTTGATCTTCGGGCAAGAAGATACGGATACCATTGTTGTTTACGAACCTCGCTTTGATCAGATTTTTCCCATCTTTGAAAACGTCAATCTAGCCAATAGCAACAATGACTTCTTCTGGTCATCCGACAGGCGAAGGATGCTGAAGGTGACACTTGATACACAGTCTGAAGAAGATTCTGCTTTTATCTTTCAGGTTTATAGGGATTGGCATGACTCACCCATAGATATTGACGGGCGTTTTGGTAGCTATAGCACACCGCGTTGGTCACCGGATGGTCAATCGCTGATTTTGCCCGCCTGTCGCCAGTTGAATACCGGGTGTGGTTTTTGGAATTTTTATCTTTTACAAGGTGATATGACACAGTTCATTGAAATTGATTACCCTGAGATTGCGGGTTTGCCAAGAGATTGGCAATGGTACAACAATGACACGCTGATTGTCTGGCAAGATCGTGCTATTTTCCTGCTGGATTTAGCCTCAGGTGCGGTAGAAACCGTCGTTGAGGGAGTGCCTCCTCAACCAAGAAATATTCGCTGGACGGATAATTTTTCTCGGCTGAGTTATCAAGATGGACACAACAGGTTTTATTGTTTGTATGTGCTGTTTTTGGCGGAAGGCGACCCACGCGAGGTGACATGCGAGGGGATCAACCCGAATTCGCCATATGGATGGTTAGCAGATGGCAGAACGGTTTATTATATACAGGGTGACGATGATGCGCTTCGATTGTATGACAGTGTTGAGGATGTAAGTCGTGGTATCAGTGACGCGCCTTATTTGCTTGATTGGACGCAAGATGGACTGTATCCAATACCACAAACACCGTATCTGTTACATCATGCTACCTTTGGCAGGTCATCGTGGCAGATAATTGATACGCACAATGGCGAGATCAGTCAATTAGCGTTTACTAGTCGGAGTACATCGCGTGGTGATATTGTTGTACCCTCTCCGGCAGGGGATTCAATCGTAATCGTTCAAGAGAATAATGGGTTATTGCAGGTGATTTCGCTAGAAGTACTCGAACCGCAATTCATCGATCAGGTTATTTGTTGCTTAGTTCTGTGGGATTAGGTGACTTCATCAAAGTGAGGCTTTAGGCTGGCATCTTTTTGTACAAGAAATTGAATCGCCTCTGCTCTCAGGGCAAGTTTACGATATTTTAGCCTACCCAGACGTGCGACCATGACTGCGATAAAATCTGCCATTGGGCGCGCGGGACCGTAAACCACGATCCACCCCAGCGATTCATGGGTCATCGCGGTGAGTACATTACGATACTCATTGACGCTGATTGGAAAATTGCCGAGTTCAGTCTGATTTATGATGACATGAACCAGGGGCGTGCCATTGTCAAGCATCGTGATAATTTGTGCATTGGCTTGTCGTGTCTCATCTAAGGTTACATCCTCATATGATCGCATATAAACCACACGATCCGAGACTAACCACGATATATCAATCGGCATAATTCACTCGTGATAGCAGAAAATTAGTTTACTATACAACGCATAACTTCAATTTTAATACAGATTGTAAGATTATGATACTATCGGGCTAGGTGTGCGTGAGCGCTAATGCAATACCGTAAACCAATCTTTCACCTTTGTTATGTAAACGTAAGCGAAAACGGCTTTATAATTGTTAACAGAGGTCTTATTGAACTGAGGCAATATTTTGGAAGATACTTTTGCATTTATTATTCATCCCGTACAGATTAAACGCGATGTTGCGCGTAAATTTCCTTTATTAGGAAAAATTCTCAGTGAAGGACAAATTAATTATTTCTCTCGCTTTTTCCCGCCCGTCTATATTTCAGAGATTACGGGTATACGCTCCGTTGCGACAGGAAAAGAGCTGAAAGGGTGGTTTATTGCTTGCCCGTTTACACCGCCAACGATGATGTCTTTGCCAGAAGAAACCGTGTACAAGAAAATTGTCGCATGTGGACACAAGGCTGAAGACTTAGGGGCACGTATTCTTGGTTTAGGTGCATTTACGTCTGTTGTTGGCGATGGTGGTATTACAATCGCTCAACGTTTAGATTTGCCTGTGACCAATGGAGACAGTTATACAGTCGTAATTGCCGTTGACGCGATTGGTGAATCTGCGCGCGTCATGGGAAAAACCCTAAAAGACTCAACTGTCGCAATTGTTGGTGCAACGGGAGCGATTGGTAAGACCTGTGCAGAAATACTCGCGCGGGATTGTGGCGAATTGGTGCTCATTGGGCGGCGGTTGGATGCGTTGAATGCGCTTAAGGAACGCTGTGCTGGGCAGGGTACAGATGTTTCTGTCAGCAATCAAGTAGAAGCTATTTATAATGCTGATTTTGTGTTAACGGTTACCAGTGCCATCCATGCCGTGATCGAACCACGTCATCTTAAGCCCGGTGCTGTGGTCTGTGATGTTGCCCGTCCGAGAGATGTATCGCGCCGTGTGGTCGAACAACGTGATGATGTGCTTGTTATCGAAGGTGGGATGGTAGAAGTTCCCGGTCCGGTAGATTTTCATTTTGATTTCGGATTTCCGCCGAAAAAATCTTATGCTTGCATGGCGGAGACAATGGCATTGGCTCTAGAAGGGCGTTATGAAGATTACACCATCGGTAAGGATATTAGTGTGGAGCAGGTGCTAGAAATTGGAGAGATTGCCTCACGGCATGGTTTTCGCTTAAGTGGATTTCGTAGTTTTGAGAAGCCTGTGAGTCAGACGACGATTGACAATGTCCGTGAGCGTGCGTCTGTTAACATTAAATCTTGGACACCGGTGGAGTATTAATTTTGAGTGGTATATTGCCAGACGTATTAAAAAAGGATCTCAATATTGTCTTTTGTGGCACAGCGGCGGGGACAGCGTCCGCAAAAGCTAAGGCATATTATGCTGGTCCGGGTAACCGCTTCTGGGTAACGCTATATCGTGTGGGTTTAACACCGATACGTATACAACCAGCGCAATTTCAACGTGTGCTCGAATACAGCATCGGCTTGACAGATATTGCCAAAAATGTCTCCGGTGCAGACAAAATTTTGAGATCTGATGACTTTGATGCTGAATTATTGCGTCGAAAGATTGACCGCTATCGCCCACGTGTGGTGGCGTTTACCAGCAAACGCGCCGCAAAAGCATTCTTTGAGGTGAACAGTGTGCAATATGGTAAGCAACCTGTACGTGTTGGAAAGACGACCCTATTTGTTCTGCCATCTACTTCTGGTGCGGCGCGGGGTTTCTGGGACGAGAGTCCATGGCATCAGCTCGCAATTCATGTTGCAGAATTGACCTGATGATATTTTATTTTCACATTTGAGGACTAAGAAATGCTAACACCTAACTTTAACGGTGCCCGTTCACTTGAGTCATATAAGTACGGTGTGTATGTCATTATGGTAGCTATTTTGCTTGTTGCATTTGGTCTACGTGTCTCGAATTCGACTGTAGCTGACCTAGACCTGGATGAAACATGGACATACTTGCACCATGAATATCTTCAATATCCAGACGGTTTTACTCAGTTTATTCGTGAGCCAAATAATACTGTCCATATTACGATGATGGTTGGAGTGCTTGAGTTTGTGCCAGATCGACTTGGTGCGCGTTTATTATCCTTGATGGCTGGTATATTGAGCGTTGCAGTGACCGCACGTATTGGTTACCGATTATTCAATACAAAGGTTGCTCTAGCGTCGGCAGTGCTTTCTGCTTTTGCATTTCTTGCGATTGATATTTCGCAAACCGCCCGCCCTTATGCACTGGCAAACCTGTTTGGTTTAATGGCGCTATTAACCTGGATAGAGGCAAAGCCGAGATGGAACACACTTTTCAGTGCGCTCGCGCCACTTTTTCATGTTGGGGCAATGCCTTTAGTCATACTACAAGATGCATATACAGTTATTGCGTTTATTCAGGGCAAAAAGGTAAAACTTCTGAATTGGATAGTATTTCGGTTGCCCTCATATCTTTTCTTCATCATGATGCTTATTCTTGTCTGGCTTCGCCATACTACAGGTAAGACGATTAGTAGCGGGCAAGGTACACCCTCATTCATCAACATAGTGAGTGATTTAACGCGCAACATTTTTGGTACATTGCGCTTTTCATTAGAAACGCCACACATATTATTCTGGCTAGCGATTTGTGGTGTAGTTGGATATGCTTTTTTACGAAAATCCTATCGTAATCAACTTATAATCTTATTCCTATGGGTGCTACTCTCTTACGGAAGTCTGATTATCATGACGATTATAAGTAGTGGACCAATCAAATTTATCCATATTACCCATATAACCTATGCAATCGCTCTTATGGTAGGGTTTGCACTCTACACGCTTCCTTCAAGATCACTGCCTGTTGGGTTGACCCTGATAAGTATATTTCAGATTGCTGGTTTGTTTCCATACTATCAGGAGCCTATCCAACAATATCAAGAGTCAGGAGAGGCAATCGTTGAATGGTATGATTCGGAGAGAAGCCCGCTCTATTTTCGATTGATCAACCCCGTCAATGGATTAATGGTTAATGCAAGTTCGGACGCGCTTTTGGATATATTAGCTGTTATGCCAGAAGAACAACCTCCCGATAGATATTACTATTTACAATTCAGATCGTTCAGACCTTACTATGATGATACCTGTGATCCAACACCTGTATGGACATATTGGGATTTTGATATCCATCGATGTGAAACCGCTTCAAACGAATCCTAAAGGTCGATTGACCACAAATATGAAGCATAAAATGTGCAAAATCTGCTATTTAATAGGCTAATTTCGCTTCGGGTTAGCAAGTTATAACCTTAAGAAGCCTAAGATGCAGGTTTGATAACTTTGATGTATAGTTAGATAACAGGTCGGGATTGTCATTTGTGACAATTTTTGACATTCTATCGGTCCCATTAAATATACAGTTACAGGGGCGGGCATGAGCAAAGGTCGTATTTTAGTCGTTGAAGATGATTTTGACATTTCCAACATGCTCCGTATTTACTTTAGCGGGCAGGGATATGAGGTTCAGGTAGCGCCACGTGGTGGTGATGCGCTGTCTATGACACGCAAGCAATTACCGAACCTGATTATGTTGGACATAATGTTACCGGATATGAACGGGTACGATGTATGCCGTGAGCTTAGGACGACGACCCGAACTAGCCATATCCCAATTATCTTCTTGACACAGAAAGATGAACGGAGTGACCGCATTGTTGGTCTGGAATTGGGGGCAGATGATTATGTCACCAAACCGTTTGATATTGAAGAATTGAAATTGCGCGTTCAAAACGCCATAACCGCCGCTAATCGGCAAACACAGATTGATCCAAAATCGAACCTACCAACCGGTCGTCTAATCGAAGATCACTTGCGTAATTTGATGCGTAGTGAGCGTAGTTGGTCATATATCGATATGAAGATCAATAATTTTGATCTATTTAATGAAGTGTATGGCTTCGTTGCAGGTGACGAGGTGATTCGTTTTACGGCGCTTCTCATCGGGGAATTGGTTGACGAAGTAGGCACGCCTGATGATTATGTTGGTCATCCGGGGCGCGATAATTTTATTGCGATTACCCATGCGGACGATGCTACACGCTTGAAGGAGCGTTTGGTAGAACGGTTCAATGAAGAAGTGAAGCAACATTATTCCTTTATTGATCGTGAACGTGGCTATATTCTGGTGACCAATTCTGATTCTAGCGAGAAAAAGGTTGATCTCATGACCGTTTCCGTCGGGTCAGTGTCAACAAAAACGCACCAATTTTCGGATATTCGAGAAATTACTGAATTGGCGGCAGAAGATCGCCGTCGTGGAACAATTTCTAAGGATGGCGGTGAAAAACCCATCCAAACATCCTGGTAATCGTAACTTGTGGTCGGTGTTCAATGATACACCCGTTACACTAAACCACAACGTGATGGTGTCGCATGATGATCAACAAAGTTATTCGGGCGATTATACAGTCGCCATCAACCATCATTTCCCCTGAATATAGCGAACAAGTGATGATGACCGAAGGTTTAAGGGTACAGACCAGCACACCCGCCCTGACAACAAAAACAAACAGGTGTGCGCTATCGTCCGAACTGCGACTGTCGTATATGCGTCAGTCGTTCTGTCGATAAATCGAGGCGTATTTTATGGAACTCTGGCTTAGTATTTTCCTCGGCGGCGTGGTCATTACAGCCTGGATATGGTTGTGGACTCGTCAACGTATTGATGGTCAAACATCCACCCAGTTTGATCATGTGATTGACCATGTACCGGGAGCAGAAGAAACCGATGCTGTCCTTGTCTCTCGTGAGCATGGTCAGTTGGTCTATGTTAATCAGCCCGCGCGTGACTGGTTGGGCATGAATGGCGATGCACCCCATCTTGAACGCATTGCAAGTGCAACTAGTCCATCGGATAACTTCCTCAATTTGTTCGCTCGTGAAGGGCAATCTTCCTTCCAATTAGGCGGGCGATGGGTAGAAGCCTCCTCACATCGCATTCCCTCCGGGCAGGAAACACGCACTGTTGTTGTCATGCGTGAGCTTTCTGCAAATACCAGTCATCCAGAAGCATTAGACCTCAATTTGGCGATGAAGATTATCAACCAGATTGGTGACACGATTAATGCGAGCATGGGTGTCGACGAGGTCATGCAAACGATCTTATTGGTGTTGATGCAGGAATTTACCTTCGATGCCGGTGAAATTTGTTTGTGGGACGAATCCGAACGGGTGTTGATCCCGCGTGGTTGGTCGGGTGACCCCATGTATTTGATCGCGCTTGATGAAGTCGGTGGTGTTTACCATCCTGGTGAGGGTATTAGTGGTTGGATCGCACAAAATCGTAAGCCAGTATTGGTGGAAGATCGTGAAAACCCATCCGCCATTCAACCGAAGTTAGACGCAACTGATTTTGAAAGTTTCGTAGCGATACCGTTGATTTTAGGCGAGCAATTTATTGGAACGTTGGAATTTGCGAGCAAAGAGCGCAACTATTACAACACCGGTCATCTCTCGTTGATACAAGCGCTGGGTAAATCATTATCCGTATCAATCTACAATGCACAGATCTACGCGGATCAAAGTCGACGTATTGAAGACATCGCTAGCATTCAGGACATTGCTACGGGTCAAGAAATTTCTGATGGTGCAGAGACGATCTATGAATTACTGAATAAGCGCATTGCTGAATTACTCAATGCGAATATGTGTGGTGTGTTGTTGTATGACGATACCAGTGATAGTTTGGTCGCCGCACCACCGTTCTTTGGCTTACCGGATGCGTTAGCGCGAACCATTAGTATTCCCCTAGGGGAGGATAGTCCTCAACGTGACATCTGGGAACGTCAACCGAGTTGGATATCGAATGATCTTACTGAAGACCCCCTTGTGGAGGCGCTGGGTTTGCAACCGGTTGTCAGTGTTGCAGGTATCAAGAACACGGCATGGTTCCCGTTAAGCATTAGTGGTAAACGCATCGGTGTGATTGCGGTGAGCAATAAACGCACAGAAACTGGTTTCGGTACCCGCGACGTACAGCATTTATCTGTGCTTGCATCACAGGCATCCATCATTGTGGAAAATATCCGCCTGTTCCAGCGTGAACAACGGATTGATGCAGAGCTTGCCGGTTTGCAAGAGATTACACATGCAGTCGGCGCATTAACCCACGAAGATGAATTTTATTCTGATATTACCGAACGTATCGCCCGTCTGATGAGCATTGAGATGTGCGGTATTTTGCAATATGAACCGGATACTGAACATCTCGCCGCCAAATTGCCATTTTTTGGTGTTCCTGATGAAGTTGTCGCTGATTATAAGATTAATCTCAATTTGAATCAGGCGACAGAAGAACTTTGGTCAGATTCTGAGACATGGTTCAGCAACCGTGTGCAGTCCGATACACTCGTATATGCCACCGGACTGGATAAACTGGCAGATCAACTTAATGTGCAAAAGACCCTGCTTGCAGTGATGTCAACCGGTGGTCGGCGCACAGGCGTGGTACAGGTTTCGAATAAGACGAACGGCGAAGATTTTACTGAAAATGATGCGCGTTTGTTGTTGATCTTTGCCACACAAGCCGCCGCGATGATCGAGAATGCGCGACTATTGCGCGAAGTTCAGCGTAGTGCAGATGAAGCACAGAGCTTGCGTCGTCTAGCGGAAATGGCGGGCGCGGTCTTGACCACGCAGGAAACATTCGTGCCGGTTTTGAACGAAATCGCCAGCTTGATGGATAGTGAACTGGTCTTCGTCAATGTGCTGGATCGTCAGAACGGTAGCTTGATTACCTATCCCCGCTGGGTACATGGTACTGAAATAACCGAACCGATTGTGCAGGATATTTATGCACCCAAGTTTGAATACAGTGTCGCCGTTTCCCATCAGCCCTATATGGGTAATGATGTGATAAACGATGAGCGTGTATTACCGGGGTATATGCAAGTTGCGCGTCGTCTAAACATTACCAGTTCGATCATCGTGCCATTGATTATCGGTGATGAGACACTCGGTGAGCTTGGTGTCGGCAATCGCATCAATGGTCGATACACGCAAGATGAAGTCGAGGTCATGAAAGTGGTGGCGGCACAAATCGCCTCCGCTTTGCAACGTTTAATCATTTACGAAGAAGCCGGTCAAAATCTAAACCGTCGTATTGAAGAACTTGACGCGATCAGCCGTGTGAGTAATGAACTGACCGTAACCTTTGATCTGCAACCTGTGTTCGAGGTGATCCGCGAAGAAGCTATCCGTGCGACCAACGCAACCGGTGGCACAATCGCCATCTTACGCCCGAAATCAGAATGGCGTTCTGAAAGTGTGGCTGAATTAGATCAACGTGTCGGTGAAACTGATGTAATGATTCACGGGCTTGCTGATATTGAGATCGAAAGTATCTCACGCAGTAGCGAACCCGTCATGATTGATGATTATGAGTTTAGCGCCTATGAGCCAGAACCGGTGCAAGCGCGATCTGGGATTTGTGCGCCAATTGTCTATCTGGATACTGTCGTCGGGGTGGTACACCTGTTCCACGACGATGCAAAACGCTTTGATGACAGAGCCGCCGCCTTCCTGATGACTCTGGCGACTAAAGCGGCGCTCGGGTATGGCAACTATGTGCGCTATCGTGAGCAAATTAATCGTAGCGAACGCTTACGCCGTCGTGTGGAGCAGTTGAACAGCATCTTTGAACTTGGGCATATGTTCCACAGCAACGCTGATCCTGTGAGTATTCTAGAAGCAATCGCGTTCAGCGTGCAACAGAGTGTCGGCTTTGATGTTGTTGTTATGACGATGGTCGATGATAGCATGCAAGTGGTTGAGCGTGTGGCACAGGCTGGTATGCCAGTGGATAAATTTAAAGAGTCGCGTACCAACACGATGTCAATCAATAACCTGACCGCGTTATTACGCGATGATTATCGACGTAGTGAGGATACCTACTTCTTCCCGGTAGAAAAGGTGGGTGAGTGGTACGTAGAAAATATCAACACACTCTCCACAACATTTGATGGTAACCGCACTGTTGAATATTCGGGGAAAAATGGCTGGCGCGACGGCGATATGATGCTGGTGCGTTTACGTGGTGCGACGGGTAATCTTATCGGCGTGATGAGCCTTGACCGACCCTACGATAACCGTCGTCCCGATCAAGGGATGATGGAAGTATTAGAAATTTTCGCGCATCAAGCCGCGACGACGATTGAAAATATTCGTCTGTTTGTGACCAGTCAACAAAGCGCAGATCAAGAAGCGCGATTAAGCGAAGTATCTGAGAAGATTTCTCGCTCACTGGATTATACCGATATTGTATTGGCGGCGGCGGAAGGCGCGACCAAGCTCATGCCGATTACCCGCATGGATGTCGCTTTGCTAGAACCGCAGGGTGCGAACTTTGGCGTGTTGAAGATTCGCATTGATGAGGGTGGTGCGCCACAGATCATCGAAGAGTACAAATCTGATCTGTTGCAAACAGCAATGCTCAATACATTTACCAGTGAGACTGATGCTTTCTATGAAGTGGGTTCATCGGACATCACGGAATATACTGATCTTGAAGAATGGTATCAAAAAGACGAAAAAGGGTCTTTGCTTATCCCGATGATGACCGGTGGTCAATGTCTTGGTGTCGTACATATCGGTGTCACAACTGAGAAGTATGCCGCGCAACTGCAAGAAATGCAGGGTATGTTCCGGCGTATGAGCCAGCTCGTTGCCAGTGCGGTACAAAATGCCCGTTTGTTTAATCAGGCGGTTGACCTACAGAATCTGAATGAATCCGTTGTGGAATCAATCCAACAGGGTATTGTTGTATTGGATCAATCTGGGCGGGTCATCTCTGCAAATAGCTTTATGGAAGCCCGTTACGATTGGGTAAATTCTGCCGCAGTAGGTCAAGATTTGTTTGACTATCAGCCGAAGATGGCAGAAGCGCTCTCAGAAGATTTACAAATCGTACTGACTGAAGGTAATCAACAGGAACGCATCAACCAGACGTCTATTATGGGGGATGGTGCGATTCTTGTGCGTAACTTCTACACCTATCCATTGCGTTCTGGAGACACTATTCAGGGTGCGGTGTTACTTGTAGAAGATGTGACCGAGCGTGCCCGCCTAGAACAGGCGATGGAAGCGCGTGCTAATCAGCTTTCTGCATTAACCGATGCCTCCACACGCATCACCTCCTCGCTGGAACGTGAGGACGTTATCACGCTGGCGTTGGAAGAAATGGGCTGGTTGATCGCCCACGATAACATGACAGTGTGGCGACGTAATGGCTCCTATATGGTGCTTGAGGGCAAAGGGGGGCTGGATGGTCAGGAAGAGCATGATCCAGAGACTCGTATTTTGTTCGCACAATATGATCTTGTGCGCCAAATGGTGGATTCACAACGGGTCGTTGTCATTGGCGAGACAGTGTCTGTCAAAGAACCGATTCCGGGGCACGAACAAGCTGAAAGCTGGATGGGTATCCCATTGGTTAATCAGGGGCATGTCACGGGTATGTTTATTCTGACCGATGACGAAAAGCATGTGTATGACAGCACCTCTGATCAGAATATCGCCTTCGCCTTTGCCAGTCAGGTAGCGATTGCCCTTGCCAACGCGGACTTGTTTGAGCAGACCTTTGACCGTACCAATGAACTTGGGACATTGCTAGAAGCGGCGCAGGCGACCTCATTAACGCAAGACCTAGACACTGTGTTCCGCACCATTGTGGAGCTTATGTTTAGCGCTCTGGACATGGACGATTGCGCGATTATGATCTGGGATGAAGTCGATAGTGCTTTAGAAGTTCAGCTTGATATGAACCGTTTTGGCGATCAAGATCGTATTACGCCGAAGGGCACACGCTATGACCTTGCAGAATATCCGGCTAAGTTGCAGGCATTACGCGAACGTGAAGTGCTCGTTGTCATGCGTGACGATCCAGAAACCCCCTATATCAAAGAATTGAACGAACTTGTTGAGAACGGTGATACCGCGAGAATGCTTGTTCCGCTAGTGGTGCGTGAACAATCGATTGGGTTGATCCAACTTGAGCAGAAGACTATTGCAGACATTGTGACCCAACAAAAGGTGCGTCTGGCGAAGGCACTCGGCGCGAATGTGGCTACAGCGGTGCAGAATGCCCGTTTGACTGCGGAGATGAGCGAACAGTTCAATGAATTGATGATTATCAATGAGTTAAGTCGCTTGATTTCCAGTACGCTTGAACTAGATGACATGATTGACATTATCGGTTCTCAGGTGCCACAGGTGACCGGTTCTGATGAGCTTTATCTGGCATTGTTCGATGAAGACGCGCAGATGATCTCATTCCCATTGGCGGTGCGGGCGGGTGAACGTTATACCATTCCACCACGCCAGCTCAATACAGATGAAGTATCGTTTATCATCCGACATAAGCGCCCGCTGAACCTCGGTGCAGATTATTTTAGTCCAGATGAATTGCGTAAGAGCCTCGGCATTACGAATGGCGAAGGCGATGCCAAGAGCTTCCTTGGTATGCCGATTTTGTCCGGTAACCGGACATTAGGGGTGCTAGCATTACGAGATTCCGTCCGTATCCGTGCTTTTGCGATGAATGACCACCGTATCCTTGAAACGGTAAGTTCACAGTTGGGTGCGGCAATTCAGAATGCGCGCTTGTTCGAGCAGATCAGCCACTTTAATGCTGAATTGGAAGATCAGGTTGCCGCCCGTACAGAAGAACTGGAAGCAAGCAGTCATCAGCTAGAGCGTGAACGTGACCGTATCGACACACTGTATCAGATTACGTCAGAGTTAGCGCAATCGCTGGATATGGATCGCCTGCTACAGCGTGGTCTGGGCATGGTGGCGAAAGCGGTCAGCGCTGATGATGGTATTATCACCTTACCCGATCCGATCACCGATCAATTGTATAGCCGTGCTTTACTCGATCCAGAAAAAATGGTCGTGAATCAAGAAGATGGACACGCCTATCATGTGGGCGAGATTCTGGCACAATGGCTTATTGATGAAGGTGAGCGTGAATTGCTCATCGAGGATTTACACACAGAGGACTTCTGGGATAAAGACCGCCCCGGCGCGGAAAAGTGGCGGAGTGCGCTGGCGGTTGCGCTAGAGGCGAACGAAGACCCACAAGGTGTTATTGTCCTGCTTCATCCAGACGTAGGTGCGTTCGATGAACCGCAATTACGCATGATTGTCGCGGCGGGTAATCAGATTGCAGCGGCAATAAATAATGCGGATCTTTATCAGATTATCCGTGATAACGCAGAACGTTTGAGTGGTTTGCTCCGTCAGGAACAGGAAGAGGCTGAGAAAAATACTGCTATCCTGGAAGGTATCGCTGATGGTGTAATTCTTGCGGACGATCAAGGTGTGATCTTACGCTTTAACCATGCCGCGGAACGCATTCTCGACATTCCACGTCATGATGCACTGGGTCAACAAATTTCTAAGCTCACCGGTATCTATGGTGGTGCGGCGGCAAGTTGGACGAGTGCTATGAAAAATCAAGCAGTCGCCATGTCGCGTGAATCTGCTGGCGATTATGTCGATGATCGTGTTGACCTTGGCGATAAGATCGTTAGTATTCACCTGTCGCCGGTGTTTACCGAAGAGAAATTCCTCGGTACAGTGTCGGTGTTCCGTGATGTCACGCGTGAGGTCGAGGCGGAGCAAAGTAAGAGTAACTTTATCTCTGGTGTCTCTCACGAATTCCGTACACCGCTAACACCCATTAAAGGCTATACCGATCTGTTGTTAATGGGTGCAACTGGCGAAATCAATGAGAAACAGCGCGAAATACTCCAGACAATCAAGAGTAATGTGGATCGTCTGGCGGTGTTGGTGGAAGATGTGCTGAAGATTTCGCAGATTGACTCCGGTAAGGAACAGCTCAAGATAGAAGAGATCAACATGGAAGAACTGGTCGACTCTGTGCTGGAAAATCTGCGGGCGCGTTCCCATCATCAGAACAAAGATTTGGTCGTCTCAGTAGACATAGACCCACACGCGACGATGATTCATGCAGACGTTGAGAAGATCACGCGCATTGTGTCTAACATGGTGGATAACGCCTTTAACTACAATAAACCTGATGGTACTATAGACATCAGCGTTAAGGTTGATGATAACAATCGTAAGAACATCTTGATTGCCGTTGCCGATACTGGTGTAGGTATCCCCAAAGAGTTCTATGACGCTGTGTGGAAACGCTTTGAACGCCATGATGATACAGCAGTTGATTTGGATGTAGCAGGTACTGGTTTGGGTATGCCAATTGTCCGTGAACTTGTTGAAATGCATGGCGGTGACATCTGGTTTGAATCTGAGCGAGGCGTAGGGACAACATTCTATATCTCGATGCCTTCGAAGCAACCAGCGTATCACATGCCAAGTACGGCTGTTGGAAAATAGGGAGTAACGAAAAGACTATGGCAAATATCCTGGTTGCGGAAGACGAACGTGACATTCGGGAACTAATCAACTTCACCTTATCTTTCGCAGGGCATACCGTTACACAGGCGGAAAATGGCTCTCAGGCGGTTGATGTGGCACAGGAGGTTAAGCCTGATCTTATTCTGATGGATGTGCGAATGCCCAAAATGACCGGGTATGAAGCGTGTCGTCAGATGAAAGAGATTGATGGTATCAAGGATATTCCAGTGGTCTTTCTTTCTGCAAAAGGGCAGGATGAAGAAGTACAAACTGGTATTGATGCAGGGGCGATTGCTTACATTCTCAAACCATTTGCACCTGACGAATTAACACATCAGATCACCGAAATCTTGCAACGAATCGGTGTACAATAATTTTGTAAACGAATGCCTATCTGCTATCGTGACGATCTTTCATTATCACGATAGGCGTAACGGTCGGAAACGGAGTTTCCAATGAGCGCCATTTCAGTCAGTGGAGACCTGGTACATTATGAAAAACTAGGGCGTGGTAAACCGGTTGTATTGATACACGGGTGGATCGGTTCATGGCGATATTGGATCCCGCTCATGCGTCAGTTACAATTGAAATATGCTGTGTATGCGCTTGATCTGTTCGGGTATGGTGATTCAGGAAAGAACCCGCAACGCTATCCTATCGGTCAACAGGTAGATATGCTGGATACCTTCATGGATGAATTATTCATCTCGAAGGCGGCTTTCATCGGACATGGACTGGGCGCGATGGTCGCGACTGCGTTTGCCCATCGACATCCAGAAAAAGTTGCGCGCTTACTTATCGCTAGCGCACCACTCTTTGATCCCGGCGAACTTGACTCACGTATCCCGCCCGATCAACAGCGACAATTGCACGTCACAGACCCGAATACGCTTAAAGATGTTCCGACCAATGAACCCGTGTCGACTCCGGCAGTCACCAAAGCGGATTCTGCCCAGTCGAATGCATCTACAGAAGTGGCTGATGCAAGTAGCCATGAAGACCCAACACTGGTGCGACGACCTGCTGGTTTAGATTTTGCATTAGGACGCGCTGGCAGTCCACCTGATCCGACGGTATCGAGTGCTAATAACGATACGGTTGTAAATCCATCATCCTTTATTGACCGTGAGAAATTACGTCAGGCGGCGCTGGCACGGGGACAGCAGGCGATGGGTGACACTAGTGATGTAGCGCCCGACTCAACAAATCCGATTGCACAAGCGGACAATCGTCAACAAAAGTTTCACAATCCTTTAAAAGACATTATGGCGCAAAGTTCTGATGTGCTCCTGCAGAAGTGCTTTAAACAATCCGAAGCAGATTATGACAAGCTCGAAAATGTCGTCGCTAAGATGGATGATCGTGTGATGCAGGTGAGTGCCATTAACTTTGACTCCGGCATAATGCTGGATTCCTTCCGGCAATTGCAATCTCCGCTGGTGCTTATACATGGTGAAGATGATCCGGTAATCCCCTCGCCGGTTGAAGATGTGTGGAATTACTTGACGGCGGACAATGATCAGAATCTTTTGCCAATTTCGTTGCCCGGTGTACGGCATTTCCCGATGTTGGAGTTCGAGCCATTCACACGCCTTGTCGGGCAATTTTTGGAAACGCCAAATATCAATGACATTGAAATTCGAGAACGCTGGCGCAGGCGCACACGTTAATTCATGGTTGATCGTATTCGTGCGTTGATTTTTGCTAATGGCGACCTCAAGTCCGGTACGATGCTGGATCGTACGTTTGAGGACTTGCGTAACTCCGGTGATAAACATATGATCGTCGCCGCAGATGGTGGCGCTCGGCTCGCAAAAAAACTTGATTTTGCAATAGACTTGCTTATCGGCGATATGGATTCCCTGACTGAGGATGACCTTAAAGCCATTGATGCGTCCGGCGCAGAAATTAAACGAGTTTCCCCTGAAAAAGACGAAACTGACCTTGAACTTGCCCTCAAAATAGTTATTGAACGGGGCGTAAATTGGATTCGTATCATCGGTGCTACGGGCGGGCGTTTGGATCAACTATTGGGGAATGTACATTTGCTCACATTACCTTATTTGTGTGATGTTGATGTTCGACTGATAGCAGGTGAGCAGGAAACGCGCCTGTTGTCTGCGGGGGAGCATGTTATCAACGGTAATGAAGGGGATACCGTATCCTTGCTACCGATTGGTGGCGATGTTCTAAATATCAAAACCGAAAACCTCCAATATCCACTCAACGGCGAGCCATTATTTTTTGGTCCAGCGCGGGGAATTAGCAACGTAATGCTGGCTGACTCTGCGCGTGTGACCTTCGATGCTGGACGCTTACTGCTGATACACACCATAGGGCGTGCGTAGTTTATCTGTACAATAGGCGTGTGTTGTCATACTCTGCCATCCCTCATACAATATCATTAGTCATTTTTGGTCAAAATCCCCTGATTTTAGGAGTAACAGATGAACGCGATACGAACTATTCTGTTGGCTATGTGTGCGATGGTTATTTTTTGTATGCCGGTTATTGCAGAGGATGATAATAATGACCATATACCTATCACCGCTGAAACCGTGCAGGACATCCGCCAATTAGCCACAATTGAGCAGGAGGGATCACTTTCTTATCGTTTTAGTGATAGCGGGCGCTATCTGGCGACAACTGGCGCCGGACGGATTATCAATCTCTGGGATATGTCTCAAGGGTTACACCTGCATCAGTTTGATCGTGGTGAGGGTTTTGGTGGCTTTATTATCCGAGATATGCGCTTTTTCGGTAACGAAGAACAGGTATTAATGGTAATTACTAGTGATGGGTCAATCGCTTATTGGTCTTTTGATGACCGCAATTATTCAGTGAAAATAACCTATCATGAGTATGGTGATTCATTTGGGATTGCCATTCATCCGAGTGAACCGATCTGGTACTTTGTTGAGCGTGAAGGGGATTTGCTTGTGGTTGATGAAGGCACAAACCAGATTATTGAGCGGATTTCGTGGTTAGACGAAGAGGCTTATGGTATTCATGTCTCGCCTACTGAAAATGTCGTTGCTGTAGTGACCAACAACGGGACATTTGGATTATGGGAAATCGGCGCTGAACAGGGGCAATCGGTTGAAACGTATGTCGAGTATTTGACTCGTGTGAATATAACCAATGATGGCAGATTGGCGTTGACCGATGCGCCAAGCGAAGTGCGTGTTTGGGATATTATCACTGGCGAAACGATTTTGCTGATTGATGATTATCGCTCCGTGGAGATTCCCCGGATCAGTCCTGATGGCTCGTTGATTGCAGGGTTTGTAGAAGGAGATATGGTATTCTGGGATGTGGCAACCGGTGACGAAATACACCGTGCGTCAACAGATTTTCCCTACATCACTATGCTGGAATTTAGCCCAGACGGGACAACGCTAGCATTCGGGACGGAATATGACGGACCAATGGTCTTATGGGGCATTAGCGCACTGGGGTATGACGAGATTACACTGAACAATGAGTGAGCAAATCGCGGTCATCAAACGCGATCATAAAGGTGCGTTTGTCTGGGAATATCTAGGTATCATCATAGCGCGTGACGAGTCATTCGTGTGTATCGAGGCGCGTTTTAACCGCGATAAAGCCGACATTGGTGTGATAGTGTTTGAGCGTGACGACCTGATGACCGAGTGGTTTTATAATGATCGCTGGTACAACGTGTTCAAGGTACAATCAACGGATGGCAAACACCTTAAAGGATATTATTGTAATATCACGCGTCCGGCAGAGATCACGGCAGATACTGTAGCCGCTGATGACCTTGCGTTAGATGTGTTCGTCAGCCCAAAAGGTGAGGTTACCTTGCTCGATGAGGATGAATTTGCATCACTCAATATTACGGAAGAAGAACGCCACAACGCACTAGATGCTGTGCAGGAAATTCGTGAACTTGTACGTGTGCAGGCTGTTCCATTCGATGATTTGAGGGGTTAAAATGGATATTCAACCGATCACGTTAGAAGGTCGTGTGGTGCGCCTTGAACCAGCAGAATTACGCCATGCAACAGGGCTTGCAAAACATGCCCAACCTGATCCTGATATTTTTGATTATCACTTTCCGCCGCCCACACTTGATGAAGACGGTTTTTCCAAACTTATTACACACATGAATCAGCGCCCAAACTGGTTATTTTTTGCCATCGTATTAAAGCAATCCAATGAAGCGATTGGTACAACGGCTTATCTGGATATTCAATCTCATAACCGACATCTGGAGATTGGTTTTACCTGGATACCGAAAGCCTATCATGGCACAAACGTAAATCCTGAAATGAAATATTTGATGCTACATCATGCTTTTGAAGATCAAGATGCGCTTCGTGTGCAACTCAAAACTGATGGACGCAACACACAAAGCCAACGGGCGATTGAAAAACTGGGGGCAAAAAAAGAAGGGATTCTGCGTAAACATGTTGTCATGCCGGATGGTTTCGTGCGTGATACCGTCATGTATAGCATCATCCGTGATGAATGGGCACAGGTCAAAGCTGGTTTAGAGGCGCGACTCGGGTATAGCCCATGACTAAAAATCGCGCTGAAAACGATCCAACGGTGCATATCCAACGGCAGAATCGCAAGTCACTCTCGATGCGTGTAAACGCCGCTGGAGAGGTGATTGTTGCCATTCCTCGCTGGATGAAACCCTCGAACCCACAGGTAAAACGCTTTATCAAACAGGGACTTGTGAAATTACAGGATTATGTGCCAGATGAAAAGCCCATCGCCAAACATAGCGCAAAGACCGTGCGTAAAATGGTCAAAACTTGGGCACAACGTATGGGTGTAACCCCGTCACGGGTGCAATTCCGGCATATGACACGGAAATGGGGATCATGTTCTAGCAAGGGGAGCATCACGTTGAACACATCACTGTATTATTTACCTCATTATCTGGTGGAATATGTGGTGGTGCATGAATTAGCACATTTGATCGAACTGAATCATAGTCCGGCGTTCTGGTCAATCCTTGCCCAATATCTGGACGATTATGCGGATCGTGAACATGAATTGAACGCATATCATGTGTGAGACAGTTCCTACCCACGAAGCAAGTGTTATCACGTCGCTAGGGTTGCCAACATCTGCCACATTTCCAGTCGACTTATCAAGCGTGCGTGTCGAAAATGGGCATATCACTGGTATCTCTGCTGTAGATTGTCAATTCTCGCTAATTCCTGCTGAAATTGGTGATTTGACACACTTGCGCGTGCTAAATCTAATGCACAATCATCTGACTGATATGCCTTCGTCGCTCTGGTCATTATCACATCTGGATACACTCAATCTTGGCGAAAATCATCTCACACAATTATCCGAGCATGTGCATAGGCTACAGAATCTGAAATTTTTGTATGTGCATGACAATCAACTATACGCATTGCCAGAAAGTATCGTTCAGTTAACCGCCCTTCAGGTGCTTGACTTAAGTACCAATCAATTGAGCGATATACCAGTTGGGTTTGATACACTTATCGACTTAAAATTTTTGTATGTTAGCCATAATAACCTTCGGCATATGCCAGAAACGGTTATGGATGCACGCGGGTTAATTTACCTGAATATGACCCATAATCATATTGACCATATCCCATCATCCATCGAAAACCTGTCGCTGTTACACGAATTGCGCGTGTACAATAATCAGCTCATGTATTTACCAGATGCAATCGGCGAGCTATCTCAATTACGTGAGTTGCATCTGATGCATAATCACTTGACCACGCTACCACAGTCGATAGGAAATCTTACCCGTCTACGTAAGCTGTTCCTCCGTGACAATCACCTTGCAGTGTTGCCACAAGCAATCGGGCATTTAAACAGTCTCACCGAATTAGATTGCCGCAATAATATGTTACGCAAAATACCTGATTCGGTTGGTACTATGATTGCGTTGACCGATATTGACCTACGCGCTAATCGCCTAACCGGGTTACCCGATGCGTTATTGGCATTATCGCATTTGCAAAAGCTCGACCTGCGCTGGAATGCTTTTATCGACACACCGCCAATTGTAGGCAAATTGCGTGAGCGCGGGTGTAGCGTTTTCGTTTAGCGGAAAACTCTGTACAATGACCATATAGGCACTGTGACCATATTCACCAAGATTAGACCTATCCATGCAATCAAAAGCCCTTTCTAATCGTCAAATTGTGCGGGCGGCGGCTGTCGTCCTATTCGGTTTCCTCGCAAGTGGTGTGCTAGGGATTATCCGTACCGCTACTTTTTCTGGCACGTTCGGCGCGAGTGCAGAACTTGACGCATTTTATGCCGCGCAACGTATCCCGGAGATGCTATTTACGTTGGTTGCGGGTGGGGCGCTTGGATCATCATTTATTCCGGTGTTCTCGCGTTATTTGAGTACCGAAGACGATAAGAACGCGTGGCGACTTGCAAGCGCGGTGATGACACTTTCGGCGACTGCGGCGACATTGCTGGCGATTGTGCTGGTTCTGACCGCGCCCACGCTTGTACCATCGTTGCTCGTCCCCGGTGCTACTGCCCCTGAGCAGGCAATTACGGTCACGCTGACACAGGTTATGCTGGCAACAACCGTCATTTTCAGCATTAGTGGCTTGATGATGGGCATCCTCAACGCACATCAACTGTTTTTACTGCCTGCGATGGCGGCGAGCATGTACAACATCGGTATGATTCTCGGTGCATTGGTGTTCGCGCATCTGTTACCGCCCAATAATGCATTATCACTCACAAATGCGGTCAAAGCGGTGGCAAACGGCAGTTTTGCTTTTGCCGATTCACCATTATGGTGGGCGACAGAACTCAGTAAGGGTAATGTGTTTGGTCTGGCGATTGGTGCGGTGCTGGGCGCGGTCTTGCATCTGCTGATTCAATTACCCGCCCTGCCACGCATCAAAGCGAAATTACGCCTGCTGTTCGATTGGCGAGTGGAAGGCACCCGCGAAGTGCTCGCATTGATGGCACCCCGTGTCTTGGGTTTGGGCATTGTGCAGATCAACTTTGCGGTAAACGTGGCTTTTGCGTCGTCAATGGTTGATGGTAGTTTGGTGGCATTGAATACTGCATGGTTTCTGTTATTTTTCGCTTTAGGCATCATCGCGCAAAGCGTGGGAACGGCGGTCTTTCCGTCACTTTCTGCCTTAGCCGCAGAAAATGATATGGTGGGCTATCGTGATCGACTGTCCGGCGCGATGCGGAGTGTACTGTTCTTGGCATTACCGGCAATGGTTGGGATGATCGTGCTTGGCGAACCGGTAATCGCGTCACTGTTCCAACGTGGGGAGTGGACGGCAACGGATACACAGGCGACGGCATGGGCACTGAGCTTTTTTGCGCTGGGAATTGGGGGGCATGCACTGCTAGAAGTGTTATCACGCGCATTCTACGCATTATCCGACACATGGACTCCGGTAATTATTGGCGTGGGGGCTATTGTCTCCAACATTATTTTGAGCATCATCTTTATTCAATTTATTGGCACGCCGGGGGCGCTCTCTCAAGGACCGTTTGCCGGTTTAGCGCTTGCCAATAGCCTTACAACGTTGGTAGAAGCGGGTGTGCTCTGGTGGTTGCTCAATCGGCGCATTAAAGGGGTTAATGATCGTCTGGTGATTGATGGCGCAATACGCACATTGATTGCATCTATCGGCATGGGAATCGCCGTCTGGGGTGTCGCGTCACTCCTCGCTGACCGTAGTTTTTACCTGATTGCACTTGCGGGGATCGCAGTCGGCGGGGTGAGCTTTTTCGTGCTGGCGCTCGTGCTTAGGATCAACGAAGCGCGCACTATCCCTGCAACGTTATTGCGAAGAGGGCGCTGAATAATGTCTAACATCAAACCGACTATTCACAAAATTGTCGCTTACATCACACATCAACAGCGCTTACTGGTTTTTGAACAGCCTGATTCGCCGGAAGCGGGTATTCAAGTGCCTGCTGGAACCCTGGAATATACTGAAACACCACAACAGGGCGTATTACGCGAAGCATGTGAGGAAACTGGACTGAAAAATCTGACAGTCGATGTGTTTTTAGGTGAGCAGATTCGTGATGTCTCTGATTATGGCAAGAATGAGGTTCATCACCGACATATCTATCATCTGATTGCTGAGGGCGAAGTGCCGGAAAAATGGGAACACTTTGAACGATATAGTTCAGATAAAGGCAAAACCCCGGTGCGTTTCGCGTTTTATTGGGTCACGTTGCCGGATGGTGTTACTGACTTGATCGCGGACTTTGGCAACAAGTTACCTCAATTGATCGCACATTTGGGTCTGGAAAGTTGATACCCTGATGGGTCTAGCGGTCTAAGCAACCCCCGCTGGTTTCGACGAATCTTTTAAACACCGCCGAATTTCTGTTACGAAACCGCTAATGCCAAATGGTTTGGCAATAAAACCATCAAATCCAAAGCGTTTAGCAATAATACTATCGACTGTCATTGTCGAGGCAGTCACAAGAATGATCGGAATATCTTCGCACCCTTCTTTTTCGTTGATGCGTTTGAGCAATTTTTTCCCATCCATATCAGGCATAATAAAATCGCTAAGAATGAAGGTCGGCTTTTGTGTTTCGAGCAATTCTAAGGCTTCTACACCATTATATGCGGTGATTACTTTTGCGCCGAGGAATTCCAATAAACGTGAGATTACATCGAGGTTGTCTTGCTCATCATCAACGATCATAGCAACCCATGAAGACGCGTCTTCGCGGTTGAGATCGACGAGTTGCTTGGTGTTGTTTTGTCGCATTGCCATCAGGCTTTCCTTAACGAATATAATAGTTTGTCTATGTGTGCGCGTTAATCTGCCTTGATGATACGAAATCGTTATAAAATTAAAACCATTATTTACCTTCTTAAGTTATAATTCTTAAAACCTTCATACACCTAAAAAATATATCGCCAGTCACATGAAAAATGTAAAGACCTCACCCGAAATTGGGCAAGGTCTGAAGGTATTGCGCTATAAAGTTGTGTTTGAACTGTTCAGTGGCTAGTCCACCTGAACTTTGACTTTGGTCTTCCCTGTGGTGGAAGGACCGCTATCATCACTTTCATCGTCGGTAGCGGCACTACCCTCTTTTTTGGCTTTGCCTAGTTCATCCATCGCCGCATCCACCAATACGCGGAAACCTTTGGTGAATTCTTTGCTAGCGTTCGCTCCATGAGTTCGGAAACCGTCCGGCAGAAGTGCTTCTAGGGCTTTGCCGGTTTCTTCCAGAGCACGCCGTTGGTGATAGAGAAATTCCTCTATCGGGGTACGCGGTTCGTTCTCTTCAGGGATGTCATTCATATCTGGTGTTTCTGTCATTACGATACTCCTATCGCTCTTGGTTTAGTTGTCTATCATTATATACGCAAACGCACGCATAAAGTTTCTATACGTGCGCTGTTTGCGTGAATTATAGTACAAATTACTCAGGATTTGCCAGCATAAGTGTTATGCAGGGGCTTCTTCTGTAACAGAACCGCCGACGGTCACGTTATCTACCCGCACAGTCGGGGAGCCGATTGACCCCATAAAGGGCAGAATACGCAGATCATTGCCAACATCGCTGATATTTTGTAACAGATCATTGAGCGTGGTCGCAACAGTCACGCCGTTGATCGGGTCTGTCAGTTTGCCGTTTTTAATCCACATACCACTTGCAGACATCGAACAATCACCGTTCATCGGGTTGATACCGCCGGTTTGCATCACGCGGGTTACGTACATCCCGTTCTTCACATCACCGATTAGGCTTTCCACCGATTTTGGTCCCGGTTGCAAGTAGAAATTCGACGGTCCAATGCCGGGCAGGTCACGGTGCGACCCGCGTTGTGCATTACCTGTGGAAAAGGCATCATCACCTTCCTGGCGGGCGCTATAAGTATCGTAGATAGCGTTCTGGAAAATTCCTTCGTCCATCAAACGTGTTGCTGATGTCGGGACACCTTCTCCATCAAACGGTGCGGAGGCTAAACCGCGCTTCATCCGTCCGTTATCAAGCAGGGTGACTTTATCCGATCCGATTTCTGAACCCTTTTTGCCAATTAAGAAAGATCGCCCACGCTGAAGCGAGTCCGCGCGCATGGCAAATGCGAGTGCGCCCAGTACCTGTGCCATCACAAACGGGTCAAGGACAACGGTTGCCTTCTGGGTGGCGACGGGTTTACCACCGAGCGTCATCGTGCCCTTATAAGCCGCTTCTTCGCCAATCTTTTTGGGGTCAATTTCATTGAAGAAGGGTGAGACCTGTAAGCCGATGCCCTGCGCGGAGTCTTGCAGGTCATCATCACGGGCGGTGGCGAAAACGTATGAGAAGGTGGTTGTACGGCTAAATGAATTGGCAAAGCCCTTTGAATTCGCGAGATAAACATGGGTCACATTATCCCCGTAGTTTGCCGCCGCGTGGAACAT
>DAOTXB010000796.1:0-1534 GCA_034435575.1 Anaerolineae bacterium | reverse complement strand
TGGCGAAGCACCGGATGCCGCCCGTCTCGATATTGTATGGGTGCCTGAATTTGCTGAATTAGGCGCACTCACAGCAATGGATGACCTCATTGAGGATTTTGATGCAATGTCCGAGGGATTTTTCCCCGGTCCCCTGAGAACTGTTGAATGGGATGGACAACATTGGGGATTACCGCTTAATACCAATACACAGGTACTTCTGTATAATGCCGCACAATTTGAAGAAGCTGGATTAGCTGTCCCTGAAACGATGGAAGATTTCGTTAGTGCCGCCTGCGCTCTCTCTGAAGGGGAAGAGCAATATGGTTATGCGCTTGGCGGAAGCTATTTCTGGGCACCTGCCCCACTGTTTTATGCACAGGGCGGTCAAATCACAGATGATACAGTGACCACATCAACTGGCTATATCAATAGTGAAGCCAGCGTCAATGCTTTTCAAGCACTTGTTGATATGTATAACAATGCTTGTATCTCACCGAATTTGCTCGGTGGTGGCATTGGCACAGCAGAAGGACATGCAACGGGTTTATATAGCATGATTATTGATGGTCCCTGGATGGTCGATATTTATGCCAACGATTTCCCTGATTTTGAAGTTAATTTTGCCCCCGTACCAGCTGGTGGTGACGATGCAACAAGTAGCAGTGTTGTTGGTGGCGAAGATGTGGTTGTGTTTGCAGGATCGGAAAATCTAGATGCGACACTACAATGGATTGAATTCCTGGTCAGTGAAGATTATCAGCTTGGTATGGCAGAGGTCGGTGTTATACCTGTTCTGAATAGTTTAGCAGATAATGAAGCATTACCAGGCTATTTTGATGTTTTCATGACTCAGCTTGAAACCGCTCAGGCACGCACACCGAGTCCGCATTGGAATGAAATTGACAATGCGGACTCGGTGTGCCTTCCAATATATGTTACGTGGTGAAAAGACCGTTCAAGAAGCACTGGATGATGCCGCTACAGAAATTGATGCTTTGATTGGCTCATAAACATGTCTGAACGCATCACAAAGGGTGAGACTCCTCAGGGTCTCACCCACCCCCACAACAATAATATATTCAATATCAACTGGAAATATGGAATGGATAAGTTAGTACCTTATTTGTTCCTTGCACCGGGTCTGATACTATTTTTTCTTTTCATTGTCTTGCCGATGCTCTATTCCTTCCGCATTAGTTTGTATGACTGGAATATCATTAATACAGACTTGAGTACCTTCCTCGGTGTAGAGAATTACAGTTCAGTATTGAATGACACAGTTTTTCAACGGGCAGTCATCAACACCCTTTTGTATGCGCTCGTCACAGTACCCGTTCAAATTGTGCTAGGGATGGCAATTGCCCTACTGCTAAATCAAGATTTACCCGGCAAGACATTTTTTCGTACCCTTTATTATCTTCCTGTCATCACCTCGTGGGTAATCGTAACCTTATTATTTGAGTTCTTATTCAATGGTCAAGCCGGTTATATCAACTATCTTTTACAATCTGTAGGACTCATAGATACCCCGATACGCTGGCTTGCAGATGAC
>DAOTXB010000795.1:0-13429 GCA_034435575.1 Anaerolineae bacterium | reverse complement strand
GCGACCAACGGCATCGGGGAGATTACTGCCCTTGAACTGGCAAAAATGGGCGCAACAGTGGTGATTGTCGCACGTAGTAAAGAAAAGGGTGAACGGGTGCAGGCGGAGATTAAAGCCACGACCAATAACACCAATGTAGACTTAATGCTCGCTGATTTATCGCACATGGCTGATGTGCGTAAACTCGCGGATGAATTCAACGCAAAGTACGATCATTTGCATGTGTTGGTCAACAATGCCGGTGCCTTTTTTACAGGCTATCAGCAAACCGAAGACGGTCACGAAATGACCTTTGGCTTGAATCATCTTAGTTACTTCTTACTCACAAATTTGCTACTCGATAAAATCAAGGCTTCCGGCACAGCACAGCAAAACGCACGTATCGTAAATGTTGCGTCAGATGCACATCAGAGATCGACCTATGATCGCGACAGCATTCAACAAACTCAAGCGAATTATAGTGGTCTACAAGCATATGGAGAGTCCAAGTTATACAATATTATGTTTAGTGCGGAGCTTGCGCGTCGCTTAGAAGCAGAGGGGGCGAATGTTGTCAGCAATAGCTTACATCCGGGTCTGGTTTCAACGGGTTTTGGGCATAATAACGGCTTCCTCACCCGGCTAGTGTTGTCTTTGCTTCAGCGCTTTGGTAAAAATGCTGAAGAAGGTGCAGAAACACAAGTTTACCTCGCGTCATCACCGGAAGCGGAAGCAATCACCGGCAAATATTTTGATAATAAGCAGGCTAAATTGCCGAATGCCGCCGCACAAAATGTCGAGGATCAAAAACATCTGTGGACATATAGTGAACAATTGCTGGGCATGAATGCCACCGCATAGGTGACATCGCGAGAGATTAAAACAACGCTGTGGTGGACGATCAACACGCCGCCATAACGACCATTAATTCATCAGGTGCGTGGAATATTCGGCGGGCGCATGTTGCCCCGTTTAGGGCTTGTCGTTTGATACGAATCTTGCGTGAAATTGGGTCCGATGTTCCCGCCACCTCCACCCGTAGTTTCATGATACATACGCAAATACTCGGCGATTTCCTCTTTACGTTGAATTTCTTCCTGCTTCTGTTGTTTGGTGCGGATGCGTTCCTGCCGTTGTGTGATTTCCGCCTGCACATTTTGTGGGTTGGGCACATATTTGAAGACTTTCGCATCGCCCTTATCCGCACCCACCAGCGCAAGGCGCACATCTCCATAATCGAACAAGGTCTGGAAGATACCGCTTTTATCGCTGACTACGTTATCAATACGGATCAAAAACACCTGATCGGTTTCACTCTGTAACCACAACGGGCGTTTGTGGATCAGTTGGATAGTTTCATCATTGATGATATACATATCATTACGCCAATCCCAATCTGCCCAATACAACCATAGTCCACTGATAATCAACAACACTACGCCAAGAATAGGTCCTAAGATGCCCAAAGCCTGTAATGGTGCTAAAAATAGTGAAGCAATGATAAACAGGAATGACCCTAGAACCGCAAAGCCAGGCACAAAAGTATGCCATAACCAGAATAACCAGTGTTTACGATAGATCACTTCACCATCTTCATTGACGGTGCGTTGCCAGCCTAAAAGTGACCGTTTTTCCTGTGGTTGCGGTTTTGCGTCGTCTTTGACCGTAGGCATGTGGCTTTCATCCCCGGTAACCACACGATCAATCACCGCACGGACTTCATCCTCATGGCGCTGTTCTTGTTGTTCTTGAGTGCGGTTCCGATGGGTAAAAATTGTCTTCTGAATCGCTAAAGGGGCGGGCACCACGTTAAACACGATATTGCCGGAATCGCCCGGTGTTTTGATTTCTACTTTGCCAAAGCGAAACAGACGCGAAAATGGGTCCTGTGTGAATTCGTCTGCGTTGATCTCCTGAATACTAGCGAATGGTACTTCGCTGATGCGTTGTTGAAAGGTCAAGATGACGCGTTCAATGTGCAGGATGCGCTGTGTGGTGACGATGAGATGATCGTTTTGCCATTCGAGATAAAAATACATCATCATTGAAGCAAATAGCACGAATGCGAAACCGTCTAATGGAAGCGCAATATTGGCCGGGATCAGCGCAGATAAGCCGAAGATAATACTTACGATCAAGGTGGGTAACCATACTTTACGCATAAATGCCCACCAATGCCGGCGGGTGTCGATTAGCAAGTTCTCGTTATCGCGTTGATTACGAAAGACCTTTTTCTCTTTGGGTTTGGCTATCGGTATATCGTCCTTAGGTGCTTGCTGGGGTTCGGTGCGTGTGTTGGGCATCACCGGATTATTCGGCGATGGTGTGTTGATCGAAGCGGGGCGTTGTTTACGCTGTTGTGGAAGACCGCCCATTGCTGATGGACTGCGCGAAATCGGGCTATTTTGGCTCTGGGGTGATGTTGGGTTCACAGGTGCAGGAATCCCCTGAATATCCAGCGGTATCGCGCTCAGTATATCTGAACGTGTCGCAAGGATGGCGAGCAAGGGTTCGCGTTCGATCAACATGACAACGCTTGGCTTGATAATTTGTAGCGTCGCTCCTTCAGAAGACGGGCGTGCGAGTGCCGCTTCATTGAGATATTGATTAGCGACGATTGTACCGACCAATTGTTGTTGGTTCTGAATGTTGAGTTGCCATAGTCGCGCCTCTCCGCTAATGAGCTTTACCATGCCGCGTGCAGGTTGCCCCTGCTGAAAGACAAGATCGCCCACCGCAAATTGCTGAACCCGCACTACTTCTGCCACCCGTTCGGTCTGTTCAGCATTTAAGTGTGCGAATGTTGGTAAGCTCTTTATATGCGCTATAATAAACGAATCAACCATTGCCTGTGCCCCATGTTTATTTGATGATGTTTTTGGGTAGACCTATTGTAACGCATTTAGTTCGATCTGGTTTAATGATGCGCGAAAAATCGTCACAAAATAAACTATCCAAAAACATACCAGATCAAAATTATCTCCATACGCTAAGCCCCCGTGAAAGTTATGAATTATGGTATGATAATAATAGACGATCATAAAATAGTGGCTTTTAGCCCATAAAAACGGAAAAGTTTATTTTTCGTTAAGAGGTGTGTGAAGCATATTACAATTGAGAATTAGATAAATCATATGTCAAATACTACGAGCCTTTTGAGAGATGACAATGCACTTAAACCGGGGGCAACTATGGCAATAAGAGTCCTTGTGATTGATGACGACAAAAACTATTACACCCTGACTAGCCGTATGCTGGCGCGCACACATCAGGATTTTGAAGTTGACTGGGTTGATGATTTTGAAATCAGTCTCAGTTTGATGGAGCGTCGTGAGCATCATGTTTATCTGGTGGATTATCATCTCGGCAAACAGAGTGGCATTGATCTTGTCAATGAAGCGGTACGTCGTGGTGTCTCCGCCCCGATGATTATGATGACCGGTCAGGGTGAGCACGATGTTGATTTAGCGGCGATCAAAGCCGGTGCTTCTGATTATATTGATAAGACCGAACTCAAACCTACATTACTCGCACGTACTATCCGTTATGCGATGGAACGCCACGCCTTTCTCACGGCAATCAATGATAGAGAAGATAGTTATAAAAGCCTGCTAGAAGATGCCTCGGATGGCATTATCATCATGGACGATGAGGGCACGCTCCAACTTGTGAACACCCGTATCCATGACATTCTTGGTTACCCTGATGGGGCGCTTAAGAATGGCAGGATTCAAGATTTGATGCACAAATCCGATAAAGGCGGCGATCCGCTAACTTTGCCGGAAGAATCCCATTTGATGCACCGTGTGATGCGTTGTGCAGATGGTGAGCCGATTAATGTTGAGGTGAGTGCGCGCGCACTTAGGGGAGATCGTATTCAGTTCATCGTGCGTGACATCACCGAGCGTATGGAAGTGCTCCGCGAACTTGACCAGAATAACGAACAACTGAAAGTATTGCGTCAGGTGGATGAAGAATTGAGCGAAATGCTCAACATCGAGCATGTGCTGGCGCTAGCATTAGACGCGAGCATCCGTCTGAGTGGTGCGAATGCCGGTTTCATCGGATTGATGGATGAAGGCAGGCTCAGGATTCAACAGTCCGTCGGGCATTATTCCGATGCACTGCCGGGGGTATCACCGCTGGATTCACCGATAGTTGCCCGCCTTATCCGTGACCGTAAACCGCGCCTTATCCGTGATGTGACACAAGAATTTGACTATGTGACGCTCAACTCACGTACACGCTCCTTGATGTTGATTCCGTTGATGTCGTATGAGCGCATGATCGGCATTTTGAACCTGGAAACACGCTTCCCGGAACGCTTCACCGATGACGTATTCCAATTTTTACGCTTATTGGCGGCGCGGGCGGCAGTAGCGATTGAAAACGCACAGCTTTATTCATTAGCACAGGAACAGCTCGCGCAATTGCAAGATTTATATGCACAGGTGAGCGCATTGGAGAAGATTAAGACGGATATGATCCGCATCGCCGCGCACGATTTGCGTAATCCGGTGGGGGTAATTGTCGGGTATACGCAATTGCTGGAGCATGATCTGGAGCCGGTGGTCACTGATAAACGCACCAAATATCTGACAGCGATTGAAAACGCCGCCAAACGTATGGAAAAAATCACGACGGATATTCTGTCACTGGAACGCATTGAGAAGATTCAGCTACAACAGACCGAGCGCGTTAATCTAAGCGAATTGGTGACCGAGGTCTTTAAGGACAACGAAGTGCAAGCCAATAACAAGAGTCAGCGCTATATGATTAACTTGCCGATCAAATCCATCATCGTGCAGGGGGATGATGCCCAATTGCGCGAGGCGATCAGTAATCTTGTGGGCAATGCTATTAAATATACGCCGGAACGTGGGACAATCACCGTAACATTAGCACGACAAGATGGCAAAGCGATCTTTACTGTTAAGGATACGGGCTATGGTATCCCTGATGACCAACAATCGAACCTGTTCCAGCCA
This sequence comes from Anaerolineae bacterium, assembly GCA_034435575.1. GTDB lineage: Bacteria > Chloroflexota > Anaerolineae > Aggregatilineales > Phototrophicaceae > JAVJSU01. Next base: position 8,462 of record DAOTXB010000795.1, on the reverse strand, counting down.
TTTTATCGGGCACACACACAGGAAACGAGTGATATTGAAGGGACTGGCTTAGGGTTGCATCTCGTCAAAAATATTATCGAACGCCTGAATGGCAGGATGGTTTTCCATAGTGTTTATGGTGAGGGGAGTACCTTCGGCTTTGAGATGGAAATGTAATCCGGGTAAAACAATTATCACCATCGCTTGAAGGGGATAATGCTGGTGAGGGAGTGCGCGTCGCGTTACACTATCCCTTCTACATTTAGCATCAACACGAAGGATAATTACCGTTATGCCCAAACGCGATCAGTTATTGGATGAACTTAAGGGCGAGAACGATTACGGTGTTCTGCTCATGGTTCAAATGGACGGTGTGCCGGATACCCTGCAAGCGATTATTGCGACCACGCAATACGATGATTCTGCCAGTGGTCTGCGCGATAAACATCAATATATTGTGCGCGCGGTGGGGGTCAAGGAACATCAGGTGAGTGTCGGGATGTTTAAGTCGCTTAAGCTGATGGACGATCATCCCCTATCATATGCCTACAACACCACACCGGTGGCGTTATTCTTCCGTGGCACACCCAAAGACACGAACGAACTTGTACTCGATCTCTTCCAAGGGTACGCCTCTACATTTGGTCCGTGGCGACAAATCCCCGAATATCTTAATACCAGCAAACCCCTTGTCGAGCTGTTATCCGGTGGTGGTGATCTGCTGGGGCAGATGCCTTTACCCCTCGCCGAGCGCTTGCAAAAAGTCCTTGAGCATCACGGATTAGAGACAAAGCTGGTTGAGGATAAACAGACTGAACCGAAAATGAAGGTGCTTACGCTGGATGAATCTTACATTATGGCGTTGGACTTCACGATTGAATCATTCGGCAATAAACCGGCTACTTCATAAATAGCGACCTGTTTTAGGCATCGTATATGCTAGCTGGCTCGTGCGATGCTTTTTTATGGAATCCAGTGTGGCTGAAAACCATCCTCAACCATCCGACTTAATGTGCCCGTTTCCATGTCATATGTCCAAATTTCGAGCGTCGCGTTCGGGTTGGTTTCACCATCAGCGTTCATAACCTCGAACCGTGTCATCAAGATCATTGTCCCTGCCGGATTCCACGAAAAATATCCGTGAATATAACGGGGATCATACACAAGTGGTGAGGCATTGTCTGTTGCAAAATCATATAAAAATAGGTGATGCCCACGTGTAATGCGTTCGCTATCCAGATACCGTCGTGCAATCAAGAGTGAATCGCCGGAAGGATGCCAGGTGGCGTTTTGATCGTCAACTTCGGGGTTTTCGTCAGAGATCGTTACAAAGGTGCCGGAATCCAGCTCTGCAAGTTGGATAGTTGCACGTACTAGCGCATTTTCTGTCTGAATTTCAGGGAAAATCATCTGCGTGCTATCGGGTGAAAACTCCCCAACAGACCCATAACGTGATGCGATGAAATCGAACGTAGGGGCATCGGTGTTTGCGTTTGCTACAAAGTCATAGATGACAATCCCTGACTGTGAACTGTCATAAAAGGCTATTTTTTCGCCATCCGGTGACCAAACCGGACTATAGCCGATTACCTGTGAATCACTAATCAGCGGGATATTGCTGATTGGATTGGTATTAAGCCGGAGCAACCACACGCGATTCGGGCTTACGCCGACATTTAACGCTGAATTAAGCTCAACCCGCTGATAGGCGATAGTATTGCCATCCGGGCTGAACACCGGCGTTGTGCAATCTGCGTCCTCCTGCACACAATTGGTCAGTTGCCTGCGATCTCCTGTGCGTAAATCTAGCAAGAAAATCTCTGCGTTACGATTTTGTGCCTGTGCCATGCGCTCCGCATAAGCGATATAGCGCCCATCTGCACTCACGCCAAAGTCATGGATTGTCATGGTGGTAAATGTGAGCTGTACAGGGGAGTCCGGTGTGGCGGGGTTAATCGCAAATAAGTTGGTAATATCATCATCATCTGTTTGTAGAAATGCAATTCTAAGCGTCTCGTTCTGTGTGGGTTGGTCATCGCCGATAATAATCAACCCGACCACGCCCACAAACAGCACACCGATTACGCTCCATACCAATAAATCAAAACGGCTTGCACGTATCCGCATTTATGTTTGTTCCTTCACGCTTCACTTCTGTATGTCGATGTTCTAACCGGCGTGATTGTAAGATGAGGTGGGCGCGCTGTAAATAGTATTCGGAACGGTGTTATCTATGGAGAAGGGCGAAACCCTATACAGGTCGCGCCCTAGAAATATCAATTGGCTATTCATTCTCGCAATTGAAGAAGGCGTTTGCACCCACTTCAAAGTCGAATGATCCCACCACAGTCACGGTCTCCTCATTGTCATTATTGACGGTGAATTCAAAGTTTCCTGCCACTGTATCGCCAGTTTCGGACGGTACTGTATCAAGGGTGATCGTACCACTCGCATCAGAATCATAGTAGGCGGTCTGAAGATCTTCGCCGATGTATGTCCCTACAGCTTGCTCTGCACTAGCACGGTCAGAGACGATTGTATATGTAGTGCCTGCTTCAGCATCACGCGGGACGAGTATCAGTACATTGTCGGTAAAACCACCGCTGGCACCGATCGCCCATTCGCCAAAGCCTTCGGGTTCACACTGAAAATAACCGTTTCCCGTAATTTCTACATCTACAGCATCGGTGAGTGTTGCAGTGAAGCCCGAAGCGTCACTTTGTGCTGAGTTGTCTGTCTGTTCGGTTGTATCATCGGCTGTGCTCGAATCAGAATCGTTGGAGTCACCGTCGTCATCACCACCACAGGCGGCAAGGAAAACCACCATTGCGAGAAGCAGAAGAATGGATAGTGTACGTTTCATTTTGTATGCCCTTTCGTAAGTTGGATCAATTTAACTTTATGTAGTAAATATGGTTGGTACCGTCGATATATCACGTTAAAACAAACAATCAGCAAGAGATGGTATATATTACCCATTTGTCTGTGGCATTTACCGCATGAGAAATAACGCTGGAGTTGTTTTGTATGGAGCTGAAATGATATGCCGACAGCCTGTATATCTAAGACATTGAGATTAATCACGTGGATTTTGCGAAAAATGCCCCCACCATAATGATGAAGGCATGGCGTTTATGTGGGGATTGGCAACAGCGTTAACAACGGCGGAAGATTGAGACGACTTTACCCTGAATCTTACATTGGCGTGCATCGACGATAATGGGGTCCATAGTCGGGTGTGCCGGTTGTAAGCGCACTTTGTCGCCTTCTTTGTAGAAGTATTTGAGTGTTGTTTCTTCGCGTTCTTCTAACCAGACCGCCACCATATCGCCATTTTTAGCGGTTTGTGTCGCCTTTAAGATGATGGTGTCGCCGTCTTGAATCATCGCGTCAATCATTGAATCACCGCGAACTGTCAGCGCAAACACTTCGGATGTATCCGCCCCGCCGATCAATTCTGAGGTGACCTCAATCGCATTTTCGGGATCAGGATTTTGTGTTAAATCCGCAGGCACAGATACCGGCTCACCGGCGACGATTTGCCCGACATGGGCTACACGGAGCGGTGTTGCGGTCTTAGCAACTTTGCGTCGTCCGCCGGGGACGGGCTTCAGCAAACGCAACCCGCGAGAAGTGCTTGCGGAGCGTTCCAGAAAATCCGCATCGACCAATTTGTTGAGGTTATAGTTCACCACAGAGGTTGATGCAATATCCGTTGCCTCGCCAATATCGCGAATTGTGGGCGGAAAACCGTTGTCCACAATGTAGCGATCAATGAATTTTAGGATGTTCTGTTGCCGTTGAGACAGCTTGTCGAAGGTTTTCTTTTCTTTCTTCATCACATAATTCCAATTCTATACCAAAAATTTGTTCTAGTATAAACGAACAAACGTTTCATTGTCAAATTTTTGTTCTAATTTCAGTCTTTGTTCTATAAATTGGGAGGGATGCGGTTTGTTTAATGTTTATTGCCCGTATCAGGCAGAAAAACCCCCATACCAGCCGGATGGGGTTATGATTCAGTAGAAATTTAAGTGCAAAGAACCGCGTGATGTCAGTGAGGGCTATTGATGCGTGAGGAGCATTTTCTCCGCATGGCGACGCCTATAGCTGACAGGTGCGGGTATATCGTATTGATCGTAATAAGCGACGATTTTTTCCAAATAAGTACGAACAGGTGTATATTCCATGCCGAATTCAGCTTTACTCCGGCTGTTATCCAGTTCAGACATCCAGAGGTCACTATAGGGTGAGCAATCCGGCAGGAAACCATTCGCTTCTAACACGCTACGTTCCACACGCTGGATGTGTGGTGTAATGCCGAGCACATCGCCCAGAATGTCAAGAAATTCATCTAATGTCAGCGTTTCATCCTGTGAGATATTATAAGCGCGTCCTTTACCTTTGCCGGTATTAATCAATGTAGAAATTGCGGAGACAACATCATGGCTGTAAATATGGCGGAGCGGGTAATCGGGGGTGTCTGGCACAAGAATGGGACCGCCATCACGGAGTCGTAACACATAGCCGTATAATCGATTAAAGCCATCGCGTTCACTGTTGACCATGGGCAGGCGCAACGAAGTATAAGGAAAACCCGATGCTTTATGTGCTCTGGCGAATACATCTTCCGCTTTGCTTTTGCCCTGACCATATAACCATTCTTCATAGTCATAGGTATGGATTTCCGGCGCCTCTACGATTGGCGTTTCGTAATCTGTTTCGGTAAACGGGCGTGTCAGACCTGCTCGGATAAGGTACACCTGACCGGTACTGACAAAGATATAATGCCCGACCTGTCCATCAAGAATTTGTACGATGTCTTCGGCTTCCTGTTCTTTGAACATGGTCATATCGACCACAGCATCAAACTTCCGCCCTTCTAATGCCCGACGCATCTGTTGTAAGTCGGTGCGGTCTGCGTGGAGCCGTGGCAAGTCCACCGGTAATTCATCGCGCGTTACGCCTCGATTCAAAATGGTCAGGCGGTGCCCCTCATCAAGCAAATGTTGGGCTAAGAAATATCCGATGTTGCGCGTTCCACCAATGATTAAGATGTCCATAGTTTTACAGTCTGGTATTCTGGATACCCTGTCAACTCCTTTCGTATTGGACACATTATGTTGTGTACTCTCTATTATAAATCCTTTTTGACGAAAATGTTTAAACTAAAAATTACGAAAACATTGATGATTATGTAGTGTGATTGCATAAAAATCTCATCAGAATTTAAGGTGAATAATGAACTTGTGCGAAAAATCAGGCTAAAATAAAGCTATATCGTAAGCATTGAGGATGTTATCGCATCAATAAAGATGGTATGTTTGCGTGACAACGTTCACTAATCAGTAGTTAATGAGGTAAAAACGATGCCCGTTTATCTGTATCGCCGTGAGGATGGCACCACATTTGAATATCGACAAAAATTCCTTGATGATCCTCTGACCACTGATCCCGAAACCGGACAGAAAGTGGTGCGTGTTGTGCAACCCACCGGTGTGATTTTTAAAGGCTCCGGCTTTTATGTCAATGATAGCAAGAGCGCGTCAAAGTCTAACCTGAACGGGGCATCATCCACCACGGGCAAAGACAAAGAGACATCATCTTCTGATAGCAGTGGCGACAGTAAGAGCGAATCGAAGTCAGAGTCCAAGAATGAGACAAAATCAGAAAAGAAATCTGACTCAAAATCTAAGAGTGAATCCGCCGCCAGCTAAACGCGCTGGCATTCAACGGATACACCCTGACTAGAAATATTGAAAGAACGGCGACCACCGTTCTTTTTTATTTCAGGACGTTCACTTCTGCTGTTTACACTAGCGGGCATCAAACGCCAAAATGATGGTTAACCGATAGCTTCAGAGAAAGCATCACACCCATTGAGTGCTATCACCAGCTCAAAATTCTGTTGGTCAAAAGTTTGTGACCACGCCTGATGAATATCAAGCGGTAAATTACGAAAAAATAGCGAGAATATAACAGGATCACCCTCAACGGGTTGTACAAAATAGGCAGACGTCAATATGCCCGGTAATGACCCGCCTTTTGTGCCGAAAGCGTCGAATAATTGTTGAATACCGGGGAATTCCATCGCCCATTCTAGATACTCGCGCATAATCACTGATTCGTCCGCGCCAAATAATTCTCCGGTGAAAATGGCGTTCATCAAGTGCGTAAAGTCACGCGCTGATCCGGCATTCCCATACGTCGCGAAGAATTCCGTCTGAGTCGTTACGGGTGGAAGGTTGCCTAAAACGAATTCGCTGGTACTGTCACGATAATCTGCATCAGAGACAAATTGATCTTCCTGTACAAGTGCGCGTGAGCGCTGTGTTTCCTGTGTTAATGTTTCCAGATCAACGACACCATCTTCGGGATTTACTAAGATCAGGAAAAGCCCAATGATGCTCTGCGGTAGGCGGGTGTTTTCCATCCCTACCAGTTCATAAAGCGCTCCATAGTCTGCATTTTCCGCCAACCGCGCCATCAAATAATCCGTCGCCGCGTTGGAGCTAAATGTAATCATCCCGCGTGGTACATCAGAGAGGGCTATCGTATTATCTGCATCAATTTCAGTATCTTCCAGCCATGCCGGGTGTGCACCACCGTCTGTATTGGCTAAATAATATTGCTCAACAGCATCGGTTGAAATACGCTCTTGTGGATCAAGATCACCCGCGACGACCTGACGGGCGTACTCGGCTAAGATCACAATTTTGAACGTGGATGCGAGCGGAAATGCTTCATCTGGATTCAGATAGACACCTGCATCAGGATCATCAACGGGATAGCAAGCGAACCCAACGTCATCTGTATTGGCGATAATGTAATTGATGACGTTGCTAGCTGAATCGCCATCATCCTGTGCGAGGGCAAACGACGGCAGAAAAATTGTCAAAATCAGTACAGAAAAGATCAGATGTTTAAACACACTATCCCTTTCATATTTTGGAAAGATTTTATGGTACATATCAATTAGCGCACTATGATAATAGCCGACCTATTGTAGATTTTACGTTAATTGCTGATACATAATTTAGCAAAAACTCTAAGCGCATATTATATGTAATCTCCGCAGTGTAAAATATGTGATCATAGTAATCACGGAAATATTGTTAAAGTCATGAAGGTCAACCCATGAAAGTACATACGAAACTAAAGTTATTATCACTCTTGATTCTGATCTTCGTCGGATTAAGTGGTGGTGTGCTCAACGCACAGGATGATGGCGACGGGAATGCCCTGCGAGGCGAACCGCGTGCCGTTGCGCCGGAATTCCCCACAAGCGGAATTGACTGGTTAAACACCGCATCCCCTCTGACGATGGATGATCTCGCTGGAAAAATTGTTATTCTTGATTTCTGGACATATGGTTGTATCAATTGCATCCACATGATCCCGATTTTGGAAGCACTTGAACAGACGTATCCCGATGAGCTGGTCATCATCGGCGTGCATTCCGCGAAGTTCGAGAATGAAAGCGAAACCGAAAATATCCGCGACATCGTACAACGGTATGAACTGGCACATCCGGTCATCAATGACAGCAATTATCTGGTGTGGGGGCAATATGGTGTCAATGCCTGGCCCACCTTTACCATCATCAACCCAATCGGGCGGGTGATCGCACAACAAGCGGGTGAAATTCCATTTGAGGCGTTCGATAATCTAATTGCCTCGATGGTCAATTATTTTGATGAAACGGGTGAACTTGACCGGACTCCACTCGAATTTTCATTGGAGGGTGAAGGCGACCCCAATACACTCTTGCGCTTTCCAAGTAAGGTGCTGGCGGATGTTACGGGAAATCGATTATTTATTGCAGATACCAATCATCACCGGATCGTCGTCACAGATTTAACCACTTATGAGGTGCTGTATACCATCGGCACAGGGCAGCGTGGCTTCCGTGATGGGGCATCAGATTCCGCGACATTTAATAAACCACACGGCATGGCGCTCCGTGATGACAGCCTCTACATTGCGGATACGAATAATCATGCCATCCGACGCATTGATTTGAGCGTAGGCGAGGTGACGACCCTTGCGGGGACGGGTGAAATGGGCGGTTTTCAGCCATTTATCCCCAACACACCACCGCTTGAGGTTGATTTACGCAGTCCGTGGGCGCTGGAATTTGGCGATGATGAGATGCTGTATATTGCGATGGCGGGCACGCATCAAATCTGGCAAATGAATCTACTCATTGATGATATTCGTCCTTTCGTCGGCAATGGGCGCGAGGCACTTATCAACCGTTCGCTCGGTGATTCTGAACTTGCCCAACCAAGCGGATTGTACTTCAATGCGGGCTTACTCTACTTCGCAGATAGTGAATCGAGCACTATCCGTGTGGCGGATATTCCAGCGAATGAAGTGCGTACTGTCTCCGGTGTGCTGGAAAATTCATTGTTCGATTTCGGCGATATTGACGGTGAAGTTGGCACATCGCGGTTACAGCATCCGCTTGGTGTCACCGGAGA
>DAOTXB010000794.1:0-8279 GCA_034435575.1 Anaerolineae bacterium | reverse complement strand
AACAGGTTACGGATGAGCGCTTCTCCACTGACCAGATTTTGGTCAACCTGAATATACCATGGTCCAAGCCCAAGCCGTCCACTGGCATTATAGATGACGACAAGCGAAACGAGATCGGGGCGAATGCTGGCAATATCTTCCAGAATGACGGTTTGTCCACCCAGCAGAAAATGGCGCAGGGTATCGTGGGAAGGATCACCCATTTGCCCTAACAAGGCGGAAACATCATCCAGCATCCGTGCCTGACGTACTTCAAGGGTATCGTACCATTCACGGTCCCAGCGCATTAACGCGATGATATGGAGTGTTGCCAATGAAGGCGATGAGAGGGGTTTGGTATCCGCCATAGAGCCAAGTTCCTTAAGTCGGTTGCTTCTACGTTCGTAAATATTGCGTTATGCTTATCCATTGTAAGCGAAGTTCGTGCCCTGTGCATGAATAACTTGCGAATTTTTACACAAACATACGTTATTAGCCTTAAGAATCATCAACGTGGTATCGTATTATTTTAACGTTATGCGCGTCACAATACTGTTGTTAGCGATGGTCGCTGATACCATTTTGGCACAACAGAGCATAACAAAATCAGAATATGCGTTGTCAGATAGCCTAATCATACAACGACAAGCCGTTAGACTAAAAGAGGAGAAGTTAATTTATGCTTCGCTGTGGGATTGATATGATCGAATGTCAGCGTGTTGCCGATGGCATGGCGCGTGGTGGTGAACGGTTTATGACGCGCTTCTTCACGCAAGGTGAACGCGAAGATTGTAACGGACAGGCGCACCGGCTCGCCGCCCGGATTGCGGGTAAAGAAGCCGTTGCGAAGGCACTGGGCACAGGCATTGGTGATGTGCGCTGGGTAGAGATTGAGATTCGTGTGAACACCCCGCGTAAGCGCCCACAACTCACATTACATGGGGATGCGGCGCGGGTGGCGGCAGAATTGGGGCTTACTGAGTGGGACATCAGCCTGACTCATCTCAAAGAATATGCCTCGGCTATGGTGGTGGCGAAATAGCCTTCATGTTTCACTTTTGGAATGAAGTATTAAGGTATAGCGCTTGCTACAGGCTGATATTTGCCAGATAATTAAGATAACGCTCTGAATGATTCTTAGTGAATATTATGGTCAATAAAGTAACAGTCTCACACCCATCCCTGTACATAGTCACCACAGACAGAAATTATAATAAGCGCATCGCGGGGATTTTACGTGAACTCGGCAGTATTCATGTGGTGGATTCGCTTGACCAATTCATGATTCATCATCGTCAAGATCAGCCAGATATTATTATCCTAGATTCAACCCTTCCCGCATTAGAAGCGACGATTAAAACCCTCAAAACAACGCCCAATGCCCCAATAATGATCGTGCTCACCGCACCGGATGAGGATGATATTGAGCGCTGGCTTAAGGCTGGGGCAGACGATGTTTACATCAAACCGCTTGTACCTGCACTACTGCGTAAACGGGTGTTGAGGCTGGTAGCTCTGCGAACATTAACCGCGCCAGGCGAGCACACATCAGACACCATTGCATCAAACACGGCACAGTCTGAGGATGATTACAAAAATGTTTTTCTCGCCGCGAACGATGCCATTATGATTCTTGATGTGATGACGGGCACATTTGTGGATGCAAACACTCGCGCCAGCAAAATGTTCGGCTATAGTCGGGACGCGTTCACATCGTTGCGGGCAGAAGACCTGTATGCATCGGTTGACGAGGAAGGCGAACTGGCGCGGGTTAACCTTACGTCTAAGGGGAGTTTCATCTACGAAAGTGTTTACCTTACACAGAGTGGGCGCGAGATTCCGGTAGAGGTGAGTTCACGGCTGACGCGGTATCGTGGGCGTATGGTAATGCTTAATTTTGTGCGGGACATCACCAAGCGTAAGCTGATACAACAGGCGGAAATTGAACAACGCCGACTAGCAGAGGCGCTACGACATAATGCCGCCTTGATTAACAATACTTTGAAGTTGAATACGGTGATTGATCGCTTGCTCAAGCAAATTTATGTGGTGATTGATTGTGATGCTGTTAATCTGGTGTTGCTTGAAGGTGAACGCGCACGCATTATCGGACATCATGGATACGACAAGTTCACGCCCTTTAACCAGACCGCTATTGAACCGGGATGGGAAATATCGCACTTTGAAAGCATGCAACAGGTGGTCGAACAAAAGCAACCAATCTGTATCAGTGATACGCGTAAGTATAGTAAGTGGAAAAATGTTGAGGGGGCGACATGGATATTATCCCATGCAAGTGTACCCATTTTATATGATGATGCTGTCATCGGCTTACTCAACTTAGATGATTCAAACACAGATGCATTTGACGAAAATACTATTGAAACTTTACAGGTATTTGCCAACCAAGCGGGGATTGCCATCCGTAATGCCCGTTTATACGAACAGGTGCAAACACACGCAGAAATGCTAGAAAAGCATGTGGCAGAGCGCACCGCAGAATTGATGGACACGAACGCAGAGCTTAAGGAACAGATAGCGACTAATGCGCGTATAGAAGCACAATTGCTGGAAGAACGCACCTTACTCCGCACGGTGATTGATACGGTGCCGGATGATGTGTATGTCAAGGATATGGATGGACAATTTGTGCTGGTCAACCGCCATGTTGAGGAAAGCATCAGCCATCATGTCCCTGACGGACAGTTACTCGGCAAAACAATTTTTGACCTGTTACCCTATGATGATGCGGTCACGCGAAAAAATGCTGAAGATGAAATGTTCCGCACCGGCGAGCCGATTATCAACCAAGAAATTAGAAACCTGCCCGATGACGAGGGGAAAACAACTATTGTTTGGATGTCTAAAGTTCCCCTGCGCGACAAGGACGGCAACCTCAAGGGATTGGTCGGGGTGAATCGGGATGTCACCGAATTGCGTCGATTGGATAAAGAACGGACGCGAGAAAGACACTTATTACGCACAGTGATTGACCATATCCCAGATGATGTGTATGTGAAAGATACCAAAGGGCGCTTTGTACTGGTTAACGCCGTGGTAGAACAGCGCTTGAGCACCTATCTTGATGAGGGGCAATCTGTGATCGGCACTACCAATGCAGATTACATGCCAGAAGAACGCCGAAAACTGCGCGATGAAACTGAAAAATCTGTGATCGATAGTGGCGAACCCCTCATCAATGATGAAGTAGAGATTGTGTTGGCGGATGGCAAAGTACATCAACAGTTGGCGACAAAAGTTCCCCTGCACGATGAGCATGGTAACATTGTCGGTTTGCTGGGGATTAACCGCGACATTACTGAAATCAAGGAAACGACCAAAACACTAGAAAGAGAACGCGCACTACTACGCACATTACTCGATAATCTGCCGGATCGTATCTATGTAAAAGATCGTCAGGGGCGTTTTATCCTCGCGAATCGCGCCACACGCGACTTCCACGAGGGTAAGGACATTATTGGCAAGACTGACCTTGAACTATCGCCGGAAGATGTTGCCCTGCCCGCTTTCAACGCCGAGCAAGAGCTGATGGCAAACGGCACCATGAGTCCCAATATGCTCCATAAAGAGACTGATGGTAAAGGTTGGTTATTGATTACCAAAGCACCATTACATAATGCTGAGGGTGAGGTTATCGGTCTGGTTGGCATCAACCGTAACATCACCGAGGTCAAGCGTTCACAGGATAAGATGGAAGAATTGATTGACGAATTGCGGAGCGCTGAGGAACGCTTACAACACCTCATCACCGGTGCGCGTGCGTTGTTATGGTACGCGATTATCACGCTACGTTCTGATGTACCAAAAGATGACCCTGCATCGCTAGATTGGCAAGTGCATGTTTCCAGCGAAGCGGCAGCGCACCAATTCTTGCCTGTTGATCAAAAACCGGATGAAAGCTATGTCGACGCATGGCAACGCAGTATCTTTGATGACGATAAAGCACAGGCAGAAATACGCAGTCGAGAAGCAATTTTTAGCGACCAGGCAGGTTATCAACAAGAATTACGGTGTCGTCGCAGTGACGATGATGTCCGGTGGTTGTTTGAAGATGTACGGATTACCCCGCTGACCGATGGGCGCTGGAGTGCGGTTGGTATTTGTACGGACATCACCGAGCGAAAACTCGCCGAGCAAGCCCTGCGCGATACGAACGAATTGCTAGAAGATCGTGTGGCGACGCGCACCCGCGAACTCACACGGGCGAATGCGCTGGAACGGGCACAACGTATTCTGGCAGAAGCGCTGAGTGATGCCGCCGCCGCGCTCAGTAGTTCGCTATCGTTGGATGATGTGTTGGATCGCATCCTAACCTATGCCGCGCGGGTTATGCCCACACACGATGCATCTAATGTGTTGTTGATCGAAGAGGACAATTATGCGCGGGTGATCCGTGCGCGATCTTATACTGAAGCGATGGGTAATTATGAGAGTATCACCGATGATTCATATTATCTATTAGATGCGTTACCGACGATAGAGACCATAATTGAAACAGGTGATACCGTGACTGTTCGCGTCACCGATAGCCCGCCCGCATGGTTACAGAGCAATTCAGACAAGCCAATTCGCTCGTATATTTCTGCGCCCATATTTACCGGTGGGCATGTGACGGGGGTTATTTCCTTTGGCAGTACACAGGCGTATCGCTTTAACCCGAATGATGCAGATCGCCTGTTGTCGTTTACTAATCAGGCAGGCATCGCAATCCGTAACGCGCAACTCTATGAAGCGGTGGTGAACCAGGCAAGCGAACTCGAAGAAAAGGTTAACGAACGCACCCTTGAGCTTGAGCTTGAGCGCCGTCAACTGGGGGCTATCCTCAACGGTATGACAGAAGGTGTGATCTACTACGACATCGATGGTAGGATGCGCTATGTCAACCAGTCGCTGGAACAATTGACGCGATTCCCCGCGAAGGATTGGGAAGAAACAGAGGGTTTCCGGCTGATTCTGGATTTACCGGAAGATGAGCGTGCAGCCTTCATGATGAGCATGTTGAAGGAGGTTAACACGGTGGGGATTAGCCGTCGCGAGGTGGCAATGATGACCAAGACGGGCAACCCCTTCACCGCGAGCATGACGATTAGCGCGGTACATGATGATATAGAAACGGTGGTGGGCTATGTGTTTGTGGTGCGCGATATTAGTAAGGAAAAACAACTCGAAAACCAGAAATCACGCTTTATTGCCAACGCATCTCATGAATTGCGTACACCGCTTACTAACATCAAGACACGCCTGTATTTGATCAGCCATCAGCCAGAGAAAATGGATGAGCATTTGGAGGTGATGAACACGGTCACCAATCGGATGCGTAATCTGGTAAATGACCTGCTCGATGTCTCCCGCTTTGAGAATAATATGATTCAGCTCGATGCTGAACTTCAGCCGATCCAAGCCGTGATAGAGGATGTGATCCACGTACAAAATGCAGAAGCAAAACAAAAAGCGATTGCGCTTATTGATGACATGCCAGATACACCGATTGACTTGATGTTGGATTATTCCCGCATCCATCAGGTGATGACGAATCTGGTCATCAACGCGATTCATTACACAGAGCGTGGTGGCACGATCACCGTAAGCATCGCCGAGCAAGAGTCGTTTGTCCATGTTCGGGTGCGGGATACCGGTCAGGGTATTCCTGCCGAGATTTTGCCAACTGTGTTTGAACCATTTATTCGCGGACAAGAAAGCCATGAATACAAAGGCGCGGGGCTTGGTTTGAGCATCTCCCGCGATATTATCGCCTTACACGGTGGCGAGATTTCTGTTGAAAGCGAAGAAGGTGTCGGGACGACGTTTACTGTGACGTTTGATAAGACCTATTCAGTGGAAGTTGACGAGGTTGCTCAGGGTGATTCTGTCTATGATAATGGACAGGACGGCGCATGAGTTATTCACCGATGCAATTGGCAGAAGCGTTTATTCAAACAGGTGAACTGACCGATGCTTTGGATGCACTCAATCAGCAGATGGATGCCCACCCGTCGGACGACCACGCACGGCGACTACGGGCGGCGGTGCTTAGTCGGATGCCATCGGAAGAAAATCAACGACGCGCACTGGATGATCTACAAAATTTACGCGCACCATTGCCCGAAGATGCCCTTTTACGCGCAACTATTCATGAGCGACTCGGCGCACCGACAACGGCTCTGGCAATTATCATGGAAGCACATCAAAACGCGCCAACGCATGAGCGCACCACCGAGCGGTATTTGCATTTGCTACAAAAGCAGAAAAAATTCACACAGGCGCTGGATGTATTGTCGCCGATTATCGCTGAACCGGATGCGAACTGGCGCTGGTTACAATGGGCGGGGGACTTCGCCACTGCGCTAGAGCATTACACGGATGCAATTGTGCATTACAGCCGTGCGCTGGATGCTTTGCAAGCGCGTTATGGCATTGTAGCGGGTGCTCCGGCGGCAAAGATCGAAGATAATGAGCAGATCACCGAACAGGCGGCGCTCACCGTGCAGGGCGCAATCGCACGATTATTCACCACACGCGCATCCTGCTATGAATGCAGTGGGCAATTTATAGATGCCCGTCGCGATTATGATATGGCACAAGCCCTTATCCCTGATGATACGTTGATTCGTCTGAGTCGTGGGATTCTCGCCGCGAAAATGGACGACCTTAAAACCGCGCAAGCATTGTGTCAATCTGCTTTGGACGATGCACCGAATGACTTCCGTGTACAGTACCTAATCCCCGCCTTGCGTGATTCTGGTATCGACGGGCTACAGATGCTTATAAATATAACCCCAACAGCAATCTAACCCTTACACTGCGGTAAATCGATGGATTGTGGTATCTTTAGGGGAACATACCAAGGATACAATAACGAATGATACGACAATTAGCTGAATTTATGCGTCCGGTATTGGATTTCCCGATTGTCCGCCGGACACGCCGGAATCATGCCTTAGAGCACGCCACAATTCATGTCTTGGCACGTAAGCATCGCGGGTTGCGGGTGGCGGGTCGCAGTTCCGATGGCGGGTTTATCCTCATCGGCAATGTCCCTGAGGAGCAGGTGGAAGAAGCGGCGTATGATGCGCTCAATCGCCTGAAAAAGGGTGAGCGTAATCTGGCAGTCCACCCCAATTGCGGGACAAATTTGGTGACTTCCGGCTTTATGGCAACGCTGGCGGGTTATGTGGGCTTACGTGGAAAAAATCAGCAGATTACGCCGGATCGCTTTTCATGGGCGATGCTGTTGGTGATGGTGGCGATTATTGCCTCTCAACCCCTAGGCATGTCGCTCCAGAAGCATATCACCACCGAAGGCGACCCCGGTGACCTCGAAATTGTGAGCATCCAACGCCGTCAAATGGGATGGATGAACCGTCCGGGCATGTATGTTTATCAGGTGATGACACGACGAGGATAAGTTGAGCGATGCAGGAACAATCCAATACGCCGGCACGTCGCATGGCGTACACCATTATTTTCATTCTTATGTTGGGTGCGGGCGTGGCGGCGAGCTTTACAGTTGCGGGGAACACCGGGACGGGTCTGGCGATTTGCGGTGGCGCGATTGCGTTCTCTGTCGTGGTGCTGGTGATTGGTGGCTTCGTGGTTGCGTCCAATCAGTCGGTGGATGCGCCAGACGACTAATGACATTGATTGATGATCGACGTAACACCCTGTCATGCGTGAACGTTTATACCCCTAAACCCATCCTCCATCATATAAATATTGACCAGTGATGACTGTAAACTGTTAGATTTGTTGTGTACTATAGACAGCAAAATGACGATTATATGAGGTCATATGTAAATGGTAGATGACACACCTACAACAGACCCCGCAGAAGACAATAGCACTACCCAACCCGCAACACAGGGCGGTATTTCGCCTGCGATTATGTTATTCCTCATCACAGGGGTGATGGGACTTATCGCCGCCGGGGTGATGCTTGCCACAGATACGGGTAATAATGCGGTTGACCAAGCCGATGATGAACTTACTACAGGGCGTAGTATTCGTGATTGGGAAGCACCGGACTTCCCTGCGATGACACTCGACGGTGACGCAGTACAATTAGCCGATTATCGCGGTCAGGTGATTTTCCTCAATTTCTGGTGGACAGGATGCCCGCCTTGTGTGCGTGAACTGCCCGCATTACAGCAATTTTCCGAAGAACAGGCTCTGCTCGGTGATGAGGGTGCGGTGGTATTAGCCGTTAATCAAGGTGAGGACGCAGACCAGATTCAAGGCTTTCTGGATGAGCTTGGTGTGGAAAATATCACGGTTTTATTAGA
>DAOTXB010000793.1:0-1880 GCA_034435575.1 Anaerolineae bacterium | reverse complement strand
CACCGCATAGATCGGTATAGCGTTGCTGAATCGTTTTGATGGCGCGGGTTGCATCGAACGCAGGGATAGTGTAGGTTGAAAACGATTGATTTAACGGACAAGTGATAGATATG
Organism: Anaerolineae bacterium; assembly: GCA_034435575.1. Classification (GTDB taxonomy): domain Bacteria; phylum Chloroflexota; class Anaerolineae; order Aggregatilineales; family Phototrophicaceae; genus JAVJSU01. The sequence goes on along the minus strand of DAOTXB010000793.1, from coordinate 1,767 downwards.
AATCGTAAATATTCCGCATGTATTGCCACCTTAGCGCTGATCTGTTTGCTCATCACCGTCACACGGTCTACCGCACAGGATGACCAATTGCCCTTGACCGGTACCTTGCTAGCCGTCACCGCCACCGCGCACGATCACATCACACTCTACAGCGTGGAGGATGGCACCCAACGCACACTCAATTTTGGCGGGTTTGAGCATCATATCTGGGATTTCTCGCCGGATGGATGCCGGATTTTGTTCACCTTAGCAGAAACCGCCGCCAATCCCTTGCTGTATAGCGCCAACCTCGACGGGAGCGATATGCGTCCCTTGGTGACCTATGATGAAATGCCCGCAGGCGAATGGGGCGTATGGGAGCCGGATTGGTCGCCGGATGGAGCGCGCATCGCCTTCACGATGATTCGTAATCGCCCACAGAGCGAATTTGTTCTACAAGAACACCACATCGCATGGATTGATGGCACGGCAACCACGCCACAAACACCTGAATTTTACAGCGTGACCGGACGCGAATATTCGCCAACATGGTCAGCGGATAGCGCGTGGCTGGCGTATGTCTCTTATGATGAGCGCGTCGCGGGGGCAGATGCCGCCTCTACCGCTGTACCAACCGCTGAGCCTCCACCGGGGCAAGACGCACCCGATGCGCCCACACTGTTTGAAGCTGATATGTGGGTGGTCAGCATGGATGGCGAAACCAAATATCGCCTGACCGACTTCAGCACGGGCAGTGTCCGGCATCCGCGCTGGAGTCCCGATAGTGATCTGGTTGGATTCATCTATTCACCGAGCGCCAACAACGACACCTTCTGGATGATCGGCAATCAGCAGGGTGCAATCCCCACCCAATTGAGCGCACTCTGGAACCTTACGCTCGATCATACATGGTTGCCCGATGGCACGGCGATGCTGGCGGCAGTGCGCGACTTCCGTGAGACCAGCGAAAATCGTCTGTGGCAGATTCCGCTGGTTGGGAATGCCGATAACGACGCAACACTATACCTGAGCGATGCACAATTCGCCCATGCGGATTATCCCCGTTTCAGTCCTGATGGGCGATGGTTGGCGTTTCGGAGTGCTTACAATATGATGATCGTGGACACACAGACAGATCGCTGGACACAACTTGACGACTCATTCACGGGCAACACCCCGCCTGTATGGTCACCGGAGGCATTCGAGGATGAACGTGAGTGCAACGGGTAAAACATTTCTTCGTAGGAATGAGAAACGACCAAGTATATGCCGTGACATAATCAATACCCGAATGTGTAATCTTAAAGGTGGATTTCAGGAAGGCGGTAAGTAGTGGATAAAGAGAAACTCTATGAAATGCGCGAGAAAATCGATGAAATCTTGAAGAAACATGATATTGAATGCAAGTCATTTACGCTAGATATTACTGTCCCTAAAGCATATTATGAAAGTATAAAGAATAATTTTGATGATCGGAAAATAATAGATGTGATAGTGGGTGCTACCGAACGCAAATGGTCAATAACACTTGGATACCTTGGTTTTTCAGAAGATTGGTCACATGAGGATATTGAAGAAGTTGCAAGAAAAATAAATGAAGCTAAATATGGATGGATGAAAGAATATGAAGATAACGAAGACGAACAAAGGAATTGAGGCGATTGTTGCTGATTTAAAGCAATTATTTGATGAGTACGGTATTGATTATGAAAAGTTTCATCTTGCTATTGATATTCGGAAAGAAACTATCTCTCCATACTTACCAAAACTGGAAAGAGTAAAAAATTA
>DAOTXB010000792.1:0-6579 GCA_034435575.1 Anaerolineae bacterium | reverse complement strand
ATACCCGCCGCAATCAAGGATACATTTGAAGGTCGTCCACTGTCATTAACGCTGATTAATGCGGGGCATGATCTGGTCATTTTCACGGTGATGGGCGCGATTATAGGCGCTATATAGAAGATCGTAAGCATACATGAATACTATGGAGATTTACAGTATATGAGCGAAAACACAGCGCCACCCAAATTGGAATTATTCTATCTGGTATTGCTCAAAGCCGGACCGAAAAAAGATGACATCCCACAGGATAAGCTCATGGAGATACAGCACGAGCATCTTGGGCATATTCAACACCTCGCTAAACAGGGCAAGTTAATTATTGCCGGACCATTTATGGATGCGCCGGATGAGCTACGCGGATTATTCGTGCTACAGGCGGATTCATTAGAAGAAGCACAGGCGTTGACCGACGCTGACCCCGCTGTACAGGCAGGACGCTTGAGCATGCAGGTGATTCAATGGGGTGTGCAAGAAGGTGCGCTTGACCCGTTAATTGAACAGGTCAGGCGGATGGCGGACGACTCCTAGACCGATGGACGAGACTCCGATACGCGCTGAGGTGGAGCGCACGTTTACCGAACATTCAGGACGTGTGATGGCATCACTCATCAGTGCTCTGCAAGATTTTGACCTCGCCGAAGACGCAATGCAAGAAGCCTTCATTGTGGCGCTAGAACGCTGGCAGATAGACGGCATACCGCCCAATCCCGGTGGATGGATTACGGTCACCGCACGGCGTAAAGCGTTGGATCGTCTGCGACGTTCTGCGAACTTTCAGCGAAAAATTCAGGACATTCATGCGTTGAATACACTGGATCATCAAGCGAACGAGGCTAATGAATTTGATATGGAAACCATCCCAGATGAACGCTTAAAGCTCATTTTCACCTGTTGTCATCCGGCATTGGCGCAAGATGCACAAGTGGCTTTGACACTACGCACACTTGGCGGGCTGACGACACAAGAAATTGCCAGTGCCTTTCTGGTCGCGACTACAACCATGGCGCAACGCCTTGTGCGCGTCAAACGAAAGATCAAAACGGCGAAAATTCCCTATCGTATCCCCTCACGGGAAACCCTTGCGGAACGCCTTGATGCTGTGCTGTCTGTTGTGTATCTGATCTTCAACGAAGGTTATTACGCCACGCAGGGCACGGCACTCATGCGAAAAGACCTATGCGACGAAGCAATCCGGTTGGTACAGGTCTTGATCGAATTACTCCAGAAAGATGCCGACTTGCCAGATTCGGCGGAAGCACTCGGATTATTGGCGTTGATGCTTCTGCACGATTCACGCCGTCACACACGTATTGATGAAAACGGCGATCTTGTGTTGCTGGAAAATCAAGATCGTAGCCGATGGAATCGTGCACAAATTGATCTTGGTATGAGAATATTAGATCAGGCGCTGGTGCATCGGCAATCAGGATATTATCAGATTCAGGCGGCAATCAGCGCACTCCACGCAGAATCTACAACGTCTGAAGACACCGATTGGGCACAAATCGCCATGTTATACGGTGCCTTGTACCGACTAAACCCTTCGCCCGTTGTCGGGCTAAATCGTGCGGTGGCTCTGGCAATGGCGACAACCCCCCAACATGGTTTGGAACTCATCGCACCATTAGAGGAATCGTTGGGTGAATATGTGCCATATCATGCCGCTTGTGCAGACCTCAATCGGCGTGCAGGCGATCTTGTTGCCGCGCGCAAGGCATATGCACGCGCACTCGATTTAAGCACTAACACAGTAGAAAAGCGCTTTTTCCAGCGGATGATAAATGAATCCTGAGATTTCATCCCGCATCCATCTATGAGGGGTGACAATAATACGCCCCTATCGCTAAAATAGAGATAGCTGTACACGTAACCTAACTATTTAAAGCGAGAAAATTATGGATGTCACACTCGGGGAAATTATTGTCTGGCTGATTGTCGGCGCATTAGCCGGAACATTGGCGGGGCGCTTACTCACACGGAGTAAACGTGGCTACGGTTTCATTGGTAACATCGTGCTGGGCTTAGTGGGTGCGGTGGTTGGTGGCTTTATCTTCCGTGTATTGGACATCAATATCGGCGAGGCTATTACTATCTCGCTTGGTGATCTGATCGCGGCGTTTGTAGGCGCAGTATTGCTTGTCCTGTTACTGTCTTTCGTCCGGCGCTAATACGCATTGATGTCTGCTGAATTTGCAGTTATTTCACTTAGCCTGTTCGCATCGTTCTTCTGGGGTGCGGGCGATTTTACCGGTGGCTTAACCAGTAAACGGATGGATGCTTATGGGCTGGTGTTGATCGCCCATCTGATTAGCGTGCCTGTGTTAATTATGCTGGCGTTACTCACCGGAGAAACACTGCCCCCAATCAGCGATCTGCTTTGGAGCGCAGGCGCGGGAATCTCCGGTGCAATCGCTTTAACCACCTTTTATCGCGCGCTCTCTGAGGGCAACATGGGTGTGGTCGCCCCCGTGACGGCTGTTGGTGCGACTGCCTTGCCAGTGATATTCGCCATCTTCACCGAAGGCTTACCCACCACTCTGCAAATGATCGGATTTTTGTTAGCGCTCGTCGGAGTGTGGTTTATCTCTCAATCCGACGACATCATGACTGCTAACGTAAATATCCGGCGTAGTTTGATGATGGCGCTAGTTGCTTCGTTGGGGTTTGGTGGCTTCTTCGTGTTGGTCGATCAGGCAGAGAGCACATCAGTCCTGTGGAAATTGGTCGCCGCCAGAAGTGGATCATCCGTTTTCCTCTTAGGTCTGGTGACTGTGCTCAAGCGGCGCTGGTTGCCGGAGCGCGACCTACTCCCCGCTGTGGTCGGTGTCGGCATCCTTGACCTACTCGGTAACGCTTTCTTCATTATGGCGGAACAACAGGGGCGCTTGGATATTTCAGTGGTCTTATCATCGCTGTATCCGGCGGTGACACTTTTGCTGGCGCGGTTTATCTTACAGGAACGATTATCCACGATACAGTTTGCGGGTGTGCTGGCGGCGCTGGTTGCTATTGTGTTTATTGTGGTGTAAATCTAGGGTAGTCGGTCAATCAATCGAAAAGGGACACAACCATCACGCCCGAAAAATCGCTCGCACACACACATTACGCAGAAATTGCCATCAACACGCCCGTAGACCACACCTTTCATTATCATATTCCGGTTGAGCTACAGGACATCCTCACCATCGGGCATCTGGTACGGGTGGCGTTCGGTACAGCGATGCAACCCGGAATCGTGGTCGGGCGGGGTGATTCGAGTCCGGTACAACAGACCAAGCCGGTGCTTGAATTGCTGGATGCCAAGCCCGTCGTCACACAACAACAATTGACACTCGCCCGTTGGATGAGTGATCGGTATATCTCGCCTCTGGGTACGTGTCTCTGGTTGATGTTGCCGCCCGGTATTGTCGGTCATCGAGATGTGCGTGTGACCCTTGTTAACCGTGATTACACCCCGACCACAGCGACACAGAATAAAGTATTCGACGCATTAGCGAATCGTAAACACCCCATGCGCGGGGAGCAGATTCAGCGGGCGACGAAGGATAAAGCGTGGAAACGGGCGGTCTATCAATTGCGCGACGCGGACGCGGTAACCGTGGAATCGATGCTGACGAAACCGCGTGTACGCCCTAAGCGCATCAATGTGGCGAAATTAGCGATTCCTGCCCGTCATATTCCAGAGTATTGGCGACATCTGGGCAAACAATCCCGCGAAGCAGAAGCCTTGCGTTATGTGGTTGAGGACGATGTGCAGACCGCAGATGAGTTATTGCAACAGCCGGGGATCGGTGTCGTCACCTTTGAACATTTGCTCGATGATAAATTATTGCGGATTGATGAAGATGATCGTCTGCACACCGATATCACATGGGAGACACTCGACGAAACCATTTTGATGTTGCGTGGTGGTCAGGTTGATCTTGATGTGCTCAATCTGCTAGCACGGGAGGGCACGGCGATTGATGTCAGTTGGGTCTATGCACAGACCGGCGCAAAACTCGCTGACCTCAAGCGGTTGGAAATCATGGGATTGGTCGAGCTGGGCGAACGTGAAGTGATCCGTGACTCGCTAACACGGGTGTCCTTTGTGCCCGCGTCTACGCCCCGCTTAACGGATGCTCAACGGGCGGTATGGGCAACAATTCGCGGAATGATGCAAGGCTTTGAGCGTGTGGAAGAAGCCCCCGCCCCAGCCCTCCCCGTGCACAGGGAGGGAGTAGGTCATGATGATTCGAGATTGTCAGACATAATGGGTACGAAAATTGCAGATCGGCAGTCTAAGTCTCTCTCACAGATAGATGATTCTTCTGACGTTATTCCTACTTATCGAGAATTTGATCACGAGACCTCCGAATATCGCCAGTGGCGGATTGATACCGATCTCTGGCGGGTACTCAGACCGATTATGCGTGAATTACGCCGTGAGCAAACACCTGCCGAAAAACGTCTGTGGCGTGTAATTCGTAAACGACAAGTTGATGGGTTTAAATTCCGACGACAGTATCCGATTGAGCGCTTCATTGTCGATTTTTATAATAGTGATGCACGTCTTATCATTGAAGTAGACGGACCAACCCACGAATATACTCAAGTCGAAGATCAGGCTCGTCAGCAATTTCTTGAACTACTTGACTACACAGTCCTGCGCTTTACGAATGAGCAAGTATATGATGACTTAGACGGTGTTTTGCTAAGTATCACTGATATGCTCAACAAATTAACGACACAATCCCGTAATCCCACAGAAAAAGCGCAAAAACAGCAAGTGACTGTTGATGAGATTCCCTCCCTGTGGACGGGGAGGGCTAGGGGGGGGGCAAACCAAATTCCTGCCCAACCGTCAGGTACGACTAGGGCGGTGTCAACCACCCTCCTGCACGGCGTAACCGGCAGTGGCAAAACCGAGATTTACCTGCGTGCGATTGAATATGCGCTGGCACAGGGACGACAGGCAATCTTCCTCGTCCCAGAAATCGCGCTGACCGCACAGACCGTCCGGCGGGTGATGGCACGTTTTCCCGGACGCGTGGGCATTGTTCATAGTCGACTGAGCGACGGTGAGCGCTACGACACATGGCGCAGGGCACGCGCTGGCGAAATTGAAGTAATTGTAGGGACGCGCTCCGCTTTGTTCACACCCTTACCGGATATCGGCTTGGTCTTTCTGGACGAAGAACACGACGATAGTTACAAGCAATCCCCGCCTGTGTTGCCACCCTATTATCATGCCCGTGATGTCGCGGAACAGATGATGCAGGCGGGTGCTGGTGTATTGATTTTGGGCAGTGCCACGCCGGATGTGGGGACATTTTTCCGTGCACAACGGGGCGACATCACGTATTTGCACCTGCCACGCCGGATTATGGGGCATCGCGTGACCATCAGCGAGCAGGAAGCACAATCTGGAATCCAATCACGCTATCAATCGGATGACGATGGCTCGGATGCGGTTCATATTGATCTGCCTCCGGTGGATGTGGTTGATATGCGTGATGAACTCAAGGCGGGGAATATCAGCATTTTCAGCCATGCGATGCAGGATGCGCTCAAACAAACGCTAGCACGAGGCGAACAGGCAATTTTGTATCTCAATCGGCGGGGCACATCAACCTATGTCTTTTGCCGTGATTGTGGTTATGTCGCTGGATGCCCGCGTTGTGATACCCCGATGACCTATCACACCACCGGGGCGATGATGCACTGTCATCATTGTGGCTATAGCGAACCGCACCCGACAGTCTGCCCTGAATGTAGCTCTAAACGCATTAAGTTTTTTGGCGCGGGCACACAGCAGGTGGAAGAAGCTGTGAAAAATTTGTTCCCGAACGCGATCAGTCTGCGCTGGGATGCGGACACGGCGAGCAAAGCAGGCGAACATGACCTGATTTTGCAACGCTTTAGCAGTGGCTCGGCAAATGTGTTGATCGGCACGCAGATGATCGCTAAGGGGTTGGATTTGCCGATGGTGACGTTAGTCGGGGTGGTGAGCGCAGACATGGGCTTGAGCTTGCCGGATTACGCCGCCGGAGAGCGTGTTTTCCAGTTATTAACGCAAGTTTCTGGACGGGCGGGGCGCGGATTGCGCGGTGGGCGCGTGATCTTGCAGACCTATCAGCCGGAGCATTACGCGATTCAAGCCGCTTCCATGCACGATTATGCCAAGTTTTACGCTGAGGAGATTGCCTATCGACGTGAATTGGGCAATCCACCGTTTCGCCGATTGGTGCGGATCATCTTTCGTTATGAGCGTGAGGTGAAGGCGCGGATTGAGGCGGAAAACGCCGCCCAACTGATTTTCCAGCGCATCAACGATAATGACATGATGGGCACGGAGATGATCGGTCCGGTGCCGTGTTTTTTCAGTAAGGTGAACAGGATGTATCGCTGGCAGATCATCCTACGCGGACCGAATCCGGCGCGGGCGCTCCGTTATGATGACTTCGGGCGCGGGTGGTTCGTGGACGTTGATCCGGTGGATTTGTTGTGAGGGTTCATTAGCACATTTGTAAAGAGAGTGTCGTAAAATCTGTCGCATCAAACTAGGATGTGTTGACATTCATCAAATCAGACAGAAAG
>DAOTXB010000791.1:0-4695 GCA_034435575.1 Anaerolineae bacterium | reverse complement strand
ATGTGTGTTATGCAAGATGCTATTTTGATTGTACAGGGGCTTATAAATTTAAATCGTAAAGATTCTGTATTTTAACCATGTCAAAGTACAATCTAATCATTATACGCATAGACCTTATGTAGTTCACAGTTTTTAGTTTTCAGTGGGTCATCAGTGAATTGTTTAATTCTTGGCTTAGTGCCATTTTTTTGCTAATAACTAACGACTAATTACTGATCACTTGTCGTCAAGATGTGGCACATTGAGCAAGTGCGTAAGTCCTAACGAACTAATTTATGAGGGATACAGCGTTTGAAATCGTCAATTGTCATCGAGCGATTAAGTACACCATAAACGAGCGTTGCCAGCAATCGTGCATAGACTTATACTAAGGTTAATTAACCACATTCAAACCTAAAAATATGGCGACTAAACTCAACTCAATGCGTGTGCTAGAACAGCATAATATCCCATACGAAGTATTTGAATATCCCGACACCATCAGGGATGCTCAGGAAGTTGCGGAATCACTTGGTGTGCCGTACTTCACCGTGTACAAGACTCTCGTCGTGCAACCGCTAGATAATCCCAAGAAACCTTATCTGGTAATGGTGCCATCGGAGAATCAGCTCGACCTCAAAATGATGGCACGCGCCGCCGGGGTCAAAAAGGTGCAGATGGCATCTTATAACGATGCAGAACGCATGACAGGGTTAAAGGTGGGTGGCATCAGTGCGTTGGCGTTGATGCACAAAAATTGGCAGGTGTATCTTGATAATAGCGCCTCTGAACTTCAACATATTGTGATCAGTGCAGGGCAACGTGGTTATCAGTTACGCGTGCCTATTACCCCGCTTATGGGTCTATTGAAAGCACGTATGGTCGAGGTAAGCAGGGAAGAAGAGTAAACCCATGTCTACAGAAACACAGGTATTTAGCCAAAAAAGGCGCGAAGCACTGGGGTACAATCCGAATCGGACACCAGACTTATTCGCAGAAACCCAAGATGGCTATATCATCGCGCAGGACATCGCCAGCCAACACGAATTTGTCTTACAACAACGCACCGAAGACGGTTATGCACTGATGCCTATCGCCAATATTAACCGTTCTTTCCAAGGATTGAGCGAAATGGTCGCAATCTGCCCAGTAAATGGCGAACGGTATAGTTTTATCTTCGACATCAGCAACACTGTCTATCAACAATGGATGCACCAACAACTTGGCGACCTTTATGAGCGCAACTATGCCGGAGAACCCCGTTCGCCAGCATAACCGTTCTGCGGTCATATCAACGCGACAGTGTATATGCCATCTCGTAATATGATTCTGTGATCGTACGCATCTTTGAGGTTACTTCTTCAAGTGGACGATTGATTAAATCACGCCCATCCAGCCCGACCATGTAGCCAGATTCACCTTCTAATAAACGATCAATCGCCGCAACACCCATCCGTGTCGCCAGCAAACGATCAAACGCAGTTGGGCTACCACCACGCTGGGTGTGCCCCAAAATCGTAATGCGAATCTCGAACCCTAGATGTTTCTGATTTAGATAATCCGCCAGGTCGGTTGTTTTAAAGGGTGCGCCCTCTGCAATAACCGCAATCGCATGGGTTTTTCCACGTACATAGGCATCTTCCATCGCCGCCGCAACTTCATCCATGGTCATGTTGCGCTCCGGTGTGATAACAACCTCAGCACCACCCAGAATACCGCCCATCAACGCCAGATACCCACAATTGCGACCCATGACTTCGATAATAAATGCACGATTGTGCGAAGTTGCGGTATCACGCAGACGATCTAACGAGTCGAGAATCGTGTTCAGTGAGGTATCGACACCGATGCTCATGTTTGTACCCCAGATGTCATTGTCGATACTCGCAGGAATGCCAATCGTTGGAATGCCCAATTTGTGCAACGCCAATGCGCCACGCAAACTGCCATCGCCACCCACCACAATCACACCTTGAATTTCCTGTTCGTTTAACCGCCGGAGCGCTTTACGCTGTCCTAATGCTGTCTTGAATTCATCATTACGCGCGGTCTGCAAAATTGTACCGCCACGCTGGAGAATGCCACTCACCTCACGGCTGGTCATCAAGCTCATGTCACCATTCAACAAACCAGCATAGGCTTGCCGGATACCGTACACCTCAATCTTGCGCTCTAGCCCGGTACGTACAATTGCCCGGATCGCGGCATTCATGCCAGGCGCATCACCGCCACTTGTCATTAAAGCGATTCGTTTCATCGCTGTTCTCTCCTGTATTGCTTCTCTCTCATTGAAATGACAAATCTGTCATTCAGCCTAATATCTGACGCATAACTATATCGTGCATTGGTTAAGCAGGTATTATGAATCGCACCCTAGCAAGTTTCAACCGCGAGCTAACACCAAATCCATGCTAATTTAATAATTAATTTAAAGTTGATATACATTGAGACGACTCACTGGAACTTGAATTTTTGTTCATATTTTGATATACTGGTTAAATCTATTGTGAAGAGTTAAGAAGGAGCGTATCATTTTTAACGTAAACGATACAGTAGTTCACTCATCTTATGGAACCGGTATTGTAACAGGTACACGCGCCATCGAGCGCAAAGGAAAAACAAAAGAATACTTTTGTATTGACCTGAGTGACGATCGCGGTACACTCATGATTCCGGTGGATCGCCTCGAAGATACAGAACTTCGAGAAGCCATGAATGACATGTCACTCGTCCGTGAAGTGATGCAAAGACAACCAGAAGAACTCTCCGATCATCATCGTACTCGCCAAAACGTCATTGAAGATAAAATTAAATCTGGTAGCCCACGCTTAATCGCACAAGTTATCCGTGATCTCTCATGGCGCCGTCACAACGAAATCAAGCTGACACAAACTGATAAAAAGCTTGAAAAACGTGCACAAAAGCGTTTACTGAACGAACTTGCCCTTGGTATGTCGTTAACAGTGAACACCGTGCAGAAACGTATGATCTCTATCATAGAAGAATCTATGACAAGTCATGCGGATGTGGTTCTCGCATAACCACAGATGATCAGACGTATCATTTCTCAAGGGCGAGTTCTACTCGTCCTTTTTCATTCCATACCTCAATATCATTCACATCCTTGATAATCGCCATTAAGGCTTCAATCAATTTTGTGCTATACCCCGTTGTATCATTCGGAAATTCAATAGTGTCCGACCCCTCACGACGTTCCACAATCAACGTGAAGCGATCTTGACCGGGGAATGATACAAGCAAGCCATGTAGACGGGTTAGCCGTCGCCGATCTTGATGATCGTCACCAGAGCGACGGAAATAGACCCGTATCCAGTGTGTTTCGCTGTCATCCTGTGCTTCAAATGGTTCAATGTCTAGCTCATCCGTACCCTGTGCCCAATCCGGCATTCCTGCCGTAGTTGGCGTGCTCACATTTTTACTAATCGCCGAATCCACATGATCTGTATGCCCATTTGTAGGCTTTTGTGGCTCCGGCACAACTTCACCGGTTGGCATTGTCGGCACCGATACATCAATCGGTTCAGGGTCAATTGTTGGTGCTTCATCTTGAATAACTTCGCCAGTTTCTTCGTCGTAGAGGTTCCCTAATGAATCATCAGCATCCAACCATTCTGGCGGCTCCTGTAAGGTAGCAGGTGGTGGCGGCGGTTCCTCGTCCGCCCAGTTAGGGGCGACATCATCAACCACATGGGCTTGCCCTTCGGCGCCCATAGTCTCAAAATCTTTACGCACCGTCTCCGCTATAATCTGTGGATCGCCGCGTGAAATATCAAACTTCCCGCCAATCATCACCACTTCGCCAACATCAAAATTATGTAATTCATCAGAAGCAATCAACCCTAAGACCCGTTCCCATGTTCGCGGGAAGAGCACCACTTCAATCGAGTTGGCTGTATCGTGCCAATCTTCCAGCACAGCCACTGCCATCGCATCGTTCTTGCGGGTATAAATCTTACGCAGTTGCATGATCTCGCCAGCGACACTGACTTCTCTACCGTTATATGCCTGTGATTCTAGCTTGAGTTCCGCAACATCCATTGTCACAGTTTGTGCTAAAGCGGCGCGGAATTTATCTACCGGACGACCCGTAACGTAAAGACCGAGCAGTTCTTTTTCCCATTGCAACATTTCTCGTTGGTTAAACTCAATCGCATCCGACAAATTAGAGAGGAGTGCATCATCCATATCCCCTGATTCGCCGAACATATTCATCTGACCGACCTCTTGATCTTTATGGTAGTCACCACTATAAGAGGCGATCCGATCAATCGCGTTATAGAGCGTAGACCGCTTGCCAAACGATACCAGTGCGCCGACTTTAACCAGACTTTCGAGCGCGCGCTTACCCACATGGCGCAAGTCCACCCGTTTACAGAAATCGATCAAATCAGTGAATTCTTCGCCCTCATCGCGTGCATCAATGATGTATTGCAACGCGCCTGCCCCGGCGTTTTTGATCGCCGCTAGACCAAACCGGATTGCCCGTTTTCCGCTATCAGGGTCTACTTGAATGTCAAAGTCGAGCTTACTGTAATTGACATCCGGCGGTAATACGGGGATGCTCAACCGACGACACTCCTCAAGGAAGGTTGTCACTTTATTGGAATCATCACGCTGAACCGAGAGCAACGCCGTCATAAATTCTTCGGGATAATGCGCTTTTAAAAATGCAGTCTGTACAGTAATCACCGCATA
>DAOTXB010000790.1:0-4850 GCA_034435575.1 Anaerolineae bacterium | reverse complement strand
AAATTCCCACCGAGATTGTTCCCATATGCACAGGAAACTATGGATGTGCCGGGTTATGGAAACGAAGTTGAGGTTGAGGTAGATGGTTTTAGTTCGTCATTAACCCTGATGCAAGTTGAGGTAGACGGCGAGATTCAGGAATTGGTGCAGGTCGACCAGACTGAAGAGGGTCTGGTTATGGCGCGTCCAAATAATCCCGATGAGGTCGTGACTATCGTCAGCGAAGAACAAAGCCTTGAACCAGTACGCGAACCTTTGCGCCTCTATGATGTTGATATGGGAGATGGCACAATTCGCCAGTTGGCGCTTGTGCGACGTGTGAGTATTCAATTCCAGATGGTTGATCCTGAAAATATCGAAGAAGGCATCATTGAAACGAGAAGCTCCAACGCCACACCAGTAGAGCGAATCTCAATCACATTGGATAACTATAGCGAAGGTGTGGATAGCTTCGATTTCTGGATTTATCTGGGAAATAGTGTCGTTGTGACAACTGCCTCGACCCTGTTGACGTTGTTCATCAATAGCATGGCGGCGTTCTCATTGAGCAAATATCGTTATCGTGGGCGCAACACCTTCTTTATGGTGATGATTAGCACGCTGATGGTACCGTTATCGGTGATCCTTGTACCCGCATTTCTGCTCATCACGGAAATTGGTTGGAACAACAACTTGCTCGGTGTGATCGTGCCCGGTGCGGCAACACCTACTGGCGTGTTTCTATTGCGTCAATACATGCTGACACTGCCCGATGAATTGCTGGATGCGGCGCGTATTGATGGGGCGAGTGAATGGCGCATCTATGCACAGATTATTTTGCCACTTGCCGCGCCCGCTTTGGCGGTACTGGCGATCTTCTCGGTGATGTGGCGCTGGAACGATTTCCTGTGGCCCCTCATTGTGCTCACGCGTAATGAAGTGTTCACGCTTCAGGTTGGCTTGAACGCCTTCCGGGGTGATTTACAGACTGATTGGCATTTAATTCTGGCGATGACTGTGCTGACACTATTACCGATTACGCTGGTATTCGCCTTCCTGCAACGCTATATCACCAGTGGTATTGCTACAACAGGTATGAAATAAAGGCACTTTAATCAGAAAATCATCATCTCCGGCTTCACACACCGGAGATGACCTTAGATAACAACATAATTTGGAGGAAATTATTGTGAAAGTCTTTTTAGATAGCGCAATCACAGAAGAGATTCAGGATGCGCTAGACACATGGATGATTGATGGAATCACGACAAATCCGGGTCACGTCCAAAAATCAGGAAAACCTTTCCTGACCGCTGTTCGAGAAATTGGCGCTCTCGTCAAAAACTACGACGATGTGACTGTCTCAGTGCAGACGAACCCACATAAACATGATGACTATAGAGCCATTGTGGACGAAGGACAAAAATTCGCCGCCATGTCCGATCAGTTTGTCATCAAAATGCCCTGCACAAACGGTGGTTTCCGCGCTTGTAAAATCCTGAGCGACGAGGGTATTCGCTGTAACTTGACCTTGTGCTTCTCCGCAACACAGGCGATGCAAGCCATGCGGGTGGGCGCGTTTTATGTCTCTCCGTTCATCGGTTGGAAGGAAACCAACGGCGAAGAAACGCTGAGTTTTATTGAAGATTGCGTATCAATCCGCGATAACTTCGGCTATAACACCGAAATTCTGGTCGCGGCGGTGCGTAATGGTCGCCAGATCGCTGATGCGGCAGTAGCAGGTGCAGATATTGCCACCGCGGGCTATGCCGTCTGGAAAGAATCATTTGAACATCCTTACACCGATGTAGGGCTTGGCAAGTTCCAGGGCTTCTGGGACAAAACGCCCTACGGTGAAATGGTTAAAAGTTAAGGGTAGAACAATATGACCGCAAAAACACCTAAAATCGTCGTCATTGGTGCGGGAAGTGCTATTTTTGGATTAGGCGCACTGTCTACCATGATGCAATATCCCGGATTAAAAGGCGCGCATCTCGGTCTCTGCGATATTAATGCAGAAGGACTAGAAACAATCCACACACTCGCCGAAAAGATGAATAGCGAGTGGGGATCAGAGATGACCATCACCGCGTCCACCAATCGGCGTGAATTGCTCAAAGATACAGATTTTGTCGTCGTCTCAATCCAGGTTGGGCAGCGCGAAGATGTCTGGGAAGCAGACTGGCGCATTCCGCTGAATCATGGTGTACGTCAACCGTATGCAGAAAACGGTGGACCGGGGTCATTCGCACATATGGCACGCAATCTACCACTGATTATCGACATTGCCCGTGACATGGAAGAACTGTGTCCAGATGCCTATTACATGAATCTCGTGAATCCCCTGATTCGCTTGACGACAGCGCTGGATCGCTACACCAATATCAAAGCTATCGGCTTATGTCACCAATTATTATGGGGCTTCGCGATGGCGGGTGCGGTACTCGCAGATCGCTGGAACATCCCGGTACCGGAGCATTTTCACGTCCATACTGATGCCGAAAACATGAAGGACTTTATTCCAGTAGCCCGCGAAGCCGTTAAACATCTGGATATTAAAGCGGCGGGAATCAACCATTTCTCATGGGTATATGACATCCGTGATAAAGATACAGGTGAAGATCTCTACCCTGAACTTCGCGATAAATGGCTGAAAGGGTACCGTAAAGACTTTGAGCCACTCAGCCGTGAAATGTTCGAAATCTACGGGATGATGCCTACCGCCGGCGATAGCCACATGTGCGAATATCTACAATTTGTCGTTGACCCTGTCGCAAAGCCGTGGGAAAAGTATGACCTGAAGTTACAAAGCTGGAAGGGTAATCGTGCCCGTCGCGCCTATCGTGAAAAATTAGCGCGCGATATTGTTTCTGGCGCAGTCGATGTCAACGAACTCCGCGACGTATATCGACACGAAATGCTCGATGAAGGTATACCGGAGATGGTCGAGGCAGTTTTCTATAACAAGCATCACTATCACCCACAATTGAATATACCAAATCAGGGCTACATCCCTAATTTACCGGATGGTGCCATTGTTGAAGTGCCGGGCATGATCTCTGCCTTCGGCTTTCAGGGGTTGAACTTCCCCGCCTTGCCCGAACCTATCGCAGAGATGTGTCGTCGCGAATTAACCCTCAGTTCGATGTATGTGGATGCCGCCTATCATGGTGATCGTAAGCTCGCATTACAGGCGATGTTGCTTGACCCGATGGTGGACGACATCGACACAGCCCGTGCAATACTTGACGATTTGCTTGAAAACAATCGTGAGTATTTGCCTCAATTTGCTTGATTTAGCGATTGATCCGGTTTGTGGTGATAACCGCTGTTTATGGGTGCCACACACCCTATCAAGTCGCACGTATAAAAGACAAGGAAGCACTCATGAAAAAAGTATTTGTCATCGGCTCAGCCGATAACGTCGGCACAGCGGTTGTATCCGCCATCGTCAAGGGCGATGAGGTGAGCACCAATGGTCGTATTAGCGACATCACAGTAACAGCTAGTGCAGACATCCCGTACGGACATAAGATCGCGCTCAAGGACATCTCGCAGGGCGAAACCGTGCTGAAATATGATTTAAGTATTGGCACGGCAATTCAGAACATCAAAGCTGGTGATCATGTTCACGTGCATAACGTAGAGAGCAATCGTGGACGTGGCGATCTTGCGGAAACCAATCAAGTTGCGGCGGAATAATCTCTGTAACATCAATTGTATTGAATCGCGTTGCATTTAGACACTAAACCAAATTGGAGTAATTAAATAATGGAATTTATGGGCTATGTTCGTCCAGATGGTCAGGTCGGTATTCGTAATCACTTGCTGATTCTGTCCGGTACAGTTTATGCAAACGGTGTTGTTGATCGTGTGGCAAGCACCATTCACGGTGCAGTACCAATCACACACGCTAATGGGCGTTGTCAGGTCGCGCCAGATCTGCGCGTCACACGTCGCTTTTTGTCCGGTACTGCCGCAAACCCAAACGTGGGTGCAGTCGTCATTATCGACCACTTCAAAGAACAAGGCATGACCGCAGAAGATATTGCAGAAGACATCGCGGGCACCGGAAAATTGATCGCTACAGTGAATATTCGTGGTGAAGGTGGCTTCATCAGCGCGGTAGAAAAAGCCACCCGTATCGCACAAGATTTCGCCCGACAGATCAGCATGTACACACGTGAATCCATGCCGATAAGCAACATTTTGTTTGGCACAGAATGCGGTACATCAGATACAACTTCCGGTCTTGCCAGTAACCCAGCAAATGGTGTCGCAGGCGAAACACTGATCCAACACGGTGGGCGTATGATGATGGCAGAATGCACCGAATGGATGGGCTGTGAAAATTGGCTGACCGAAAAAGCCTCCTCCCCACAGGTCGCGGAACAAATCGTCGCTGGTGTTAAGCACATGGAAAGTCGTGCGCTTGCCAGTGGTGAAGATATTCGCGGTAGCCAGCCTACAGGCGATAACATGGCGGGTGGTTTGACCACTATCGAAGAAAAGTCGATGGGTGCCTGTAAGAAGATTGGCGATTCAGAAATCGTAGAATATTTGGAAATCGCGGAACAACCTACTAGCAAAAAAGCCGGTAACTACGTGATGTACGGACCGGGGATGGGTGCGGAGAGCATTAGCAGTATGGCGGCGGCGGGATGCCAGGTATTAACCTTCTGCACGGGTGGCGGACACACATCCAACCACCCCATCATGCCGACGATCAAAGTCACCGGTAATCGTCAGTCATTTGAACTGATGAAGGATACGGTTGATGTTGACGTAAGCGGCGTTTTCTTAGATGAAATCACGCTAGAAGAAGCCGGTGGGATCGTGTTTGACGAAGTAATGCGCGTCAGCAATGGCTA
>DAOTXB010000789.1:0-8388 GCA_034435575.1 Anaerolineae bacterium | reverse complement strand
GGCGCATTTGCCAATCATGATAGTGTCCCGCTTGAAGGGCGTTCTAGCACGACGACATGGACACCGGATGGGCTTTATTTCGACAGTCACATCATCGACACATCGACATTACCAGCAGGCGACTATCAGGTGGGCGTGGCGGTCTATTTCTTTACCGATCAAACATTTACAGACATTGAAAATCTGCGCGCCGACGATTGTACGGACTCACCAGATGATTGTCGCTTTGTGTTTGTTGATACCGTCACCATCGGCGCAGAATAAAGTTATGCGAGGTCGCGTTTAGAGAGCTTCTCTGTGTAGGATTCAGTCGGCGCACCGTCTGCCAACAAACCAAGTGTGAGTGATTCGACATAGATGCACATCTGCCAGGGAATCGCGACATCTTCCACACCCAGCGCAAGATCACGCAGTTCAACGCCTGTGTTACGCACAATCGCCAGCGGGGTGGATTCTGCGGTTTCCCCCATGACCATCTGTGCGGCGATGCAAATAGAATCCGCAATACCGCGTTGTGTCACTTGCATCGGATTGCCAAAAAGGTCAATTTTGCCCCGCTCATCCTGTACCGGCTTAAAGCCTGCCGTCGCTAATGCAACACCCGTCGTTCCCAAACGCCCCGGCATCAGCCAGCTATCGGTTAGGATGACCCCCACATCAACATTTAAACGCGCCCGCAGTTCATGACGAATTTCTGAGGCAAGTGCATACGGCTTTTCCGGGAACAATACCACTTTGCCACTCGGGATATTCGAGCGATCTAAGCCAGCATTGGGCGAGATGATGCCATCTTTTGCGGTCAACAAAAAGCCCATCGGAATACCACCAAAAACATGATCCGCTTCCTGTAAGACCAATTGTGCCATTTGCGGGTTCATATTAAACCGTTCGGCGATGGATTGCGCTTCATCGGTGATAATCACCGCATCAAGGTCAACCACACGTCCTTCGCTAATGGCGGCATATTTGCTCGAAATCGCGAGTACATCGCCATCTTGTAGCACGGTATCGTTGTCAATCAAGGCGCCAAGAATGATTTGGATCAGGTCAAACGCATCGTCTTTGACCGGTGCTTCTACGGGAATAGATAGTAAGGGTTGTCGCTTCACAAATGACCTGCTTTGCTATGATTTTGCATTACAATAAACGTGGAGAACATTATCTGTTCGCATCAATCCACAGAACCCATGATGCACCAAAATATACACACAATAAAGGGCGAAGTCGACGGTTATCCGCCCAAACTTCAGCCCTTTGTATGTGTTTATAGATTGTGATCGCCGGTGCTAGAATAGTTAAAGACGAATGTTCTCGTCCTCAGCGTCATCCTGCAACGCTTCCTGTATTTGATGATACGCCTCATTTTCATCATCAACATCATGATCCGGCACATTTTCCAGTACACGCATTACCTGCGTCTTCGAGAGAATCATAGAATCATCTTTCTCTTGATGCAGATCTTCCGGTACAGGGATTTTACGGTCTGACAGGAAATCGATCAATGCATGGCTGATCTTGCGCGATGGCGCATTATCACCATATTGTTCACGGATTCCCCGCAAATGATCGACCAACCAGAGGTAAAGATCCGTTTCTGTCCGTGCGCCAACACGATCCAGCACATCATATTTGCGGATGAGCGTAAGCGCAGGACGATAGACATTATCGTACCAATTCGCGGCGGCTTCTGGCATATTGACCGTTTTACCAGTCATTTTTTCTAGCACATATTTTTGTAGGTAAATATGCCCGATGAGTTCGGTATAGCGCCAGCGCTCACTTAGTTGTAGCGGTTGGTGATGCAGGCGGGTTGTTTCGATACCCGATTCCTCTAAAAATGCCGCATAAGCTGTGGCATTATCAAGGTCATCGTTGGACATATCCGGCGTAATGTTGACCGTTGTTGGTAATTCTGTGACATGCGCTTCGATTGTTTTCGCGCCTAATTGACGCGCAACAGACACACGATGATTACCATCGCGCACAAAATACACATCACCAACTTTGTATAGTTCAATAGGTGGGAAGCCGGACATACTGTTTGCCACGGCATAAACCCTGCTCCAACGTTCCTGCATGGTGTTGCTTTTTGGCAGGAAGTCACGGGTGAAGTCGCGGTAGCGTCCTACACTACCACCAATCTGTTTCAAGGGGACTTCATGCGACCCCTTATAGCTCTCTTCGCGTAAACGTAACCGTTCGCGGATGTCCTCAAAGCTCAGTAGCTCTACGGGCTTCCCGCGAAAGTGATTAATCATCTCTTTCCAGAAGACACGCATACGCATGCTCTGGAATTTGTTCATACCTTCCATTCTGTTGACGCGAAAGCTTGCATCCTCAGCCATTGGAAATTCCTCCTCATTGCTTGCGTCATCTTTAAGGCAGGTTTGCCTTGCTCGTAAAAAATGTGAAAAATTAGTGCTTACCTGGATGATGCTTGCGGGCGTTAGGATTTAAGTTTTAAGTATCTAATCGCAATTTCGCGTTGATATGATTCTATAATCAATGATTATCAAACACAAGACTACAGCTATGTTCTACAAATTTTCTCATGCTTCATTAGTTATTGTAGATGCATCTTATGATTATGTCATTAAGACTTGTGAATTTTAACCAAAGTTTACGTTAATATCGCTTAGTATATGTCAATTTTCTGTAAAACTATCTTGATAAAGGGTCAATCTATGCTCCCGGATCGTGCTGGAAACGCACAACAGTGGGAATTTGATAAACTAGTCACGATCTTGCTCCGACAATTTAAGCGCCTGCTAGCTCATCGCGATGTAGACCTTAGCGAAGCCACGATGCGAAAACTGGGCGAAGATGCAAACACCCGCACACTTGATGACTCACAGCTCGCTCCAATTTGTGACGCATTGGCAGATATTGTGCAGGAGAGCGTCGAAAAACTTGGTGAATGGCAACTCACCTTCGCGCAATCGCTTAACACTGAGATGACCAATATGCCCGATTGGGAGACAACCGCCGAGTTTCTCGATGTTGCCAATGAAAAAATTAACGCGGAAGTGCGTATTTCCGCTGGATCATCACTCATGGTCGCATTAGGTGACCGTCGTAACATCGATTTTCTGCTTCAAGCGGTCACACATGACCTTAACACTCACAATCAGCTGGATGTTGATGCCGTCATCGCAAAACGGGCGCTGTGCCACACCGCACAAGTTGACCATACGTCCAATGATTGGCTAGAGCACGTTCAAGCGTGGGCAAAAAACACCTAAAATGACCGTGAGAAGCCATCAACTTTCGTAAGACATCCAACTACGGATGCATCATAACGTTGTCATACTGAGGATTAGACGATGCGAATTGTATCTTTATTACCAAGCAGGGTAGAAACTGGATTCCAATACGCGTCAACATAGCCGGTGGACAAAATTAGTGGAATAAATATCAGTCTTTTATTACAAGCTCGGTCATAAATTTATAGGAGAGTATGACAAGCAATGGACACCTTAGCCTCAAAAAAGACGGCGGATACAGATTATCCAATTCATCACTTAATCGCAGATCGTTGGAGTCCCCGTGCTTTTGCAGATAAACCCATCCCGAAAGCGATTATCGGGGGCTTATTAGAAGCGGCGCGATGGTCTGCTTCGTCCAGTAATAAACAACCCTGGTCATTTATCATCGCAACACAGGACGATAGCGAAGCATTCGACAAAATGCTCAATGTGCTAAAGGAAGGCAATCAAATATGGGCGAAAAGCGCGCCTTTGTTGATGCTTGCTGTGGCACATCATGCCGACAAAAATCGGATCGCAATGTATGATCTTGGTCTTGCCGTGCAAAACATCACCACACAAGCCCTATCTAATGATCTATATGTGCATCAAATGGGCGGCATTTATCGCGATAAAGCCGAAGAAATCTATTATGTCCCCGAAGAACACAGCGTTGTTGTTGCGATAGCGATTGGCTATCTTGGTGATGCCGACACCTTACCAGACAATTTGAAAGCCCGTGAACTTGCAACACGCACCCGAAAACCACTGTCAGAATTTGTCTTCAATGGCGATTGGGGTGATACTGCTGACATAGCAAAAAAGGCATAAGTTCACAATATTCAGCTACACTGGGCAAACATAATACACAATAGGGAGTGAGTCATATGATTATTGTTTCTGGAACAGTATCTATTCAACCTGATAAACGTGAAGAAGCGATTGAAGCGGCGCTAAATATGGCAAACGCTACCCACGAAGAAGCAGGCTGTATCACCTATATGTTTTACGCTGACCTTAGTGACCCGAACACATTTCGGGTCTATGAAGAATGGGAAACAGCCGACGCACTTAAGGCACATTTCAACTCAGCACACATGGCAGAGTTTAACAAAATCTTGCCGGAGATCGTCGCAGGACCGGTAAATATCAAGCGCTATATGGCTACCGAAATGACAGATGTCTAAACGCACAAGTTATCATGCACGATAGCGATAAAAAGTAAAAACAAAAACAGCCTGATAGATCATCATCAGGCTGTTTTTTTGATTGCACTATGCTGTGAGCATCTGAATGCTCAACCAACTATTATGCGATAGATTTATTCTTCTTCAGCGTCCATACGACCGAGTGAAAGCACTGCTTCAAAGTCACTGAAGGAGGACACATTTACGTTCACAGATCCAGCTTCTGGTACTGTAAAGGTAAAGGTAATGAAATCGACACCGCTTAAGCTACGTGCAGAGGCGATGGTATCATCACCCTGTGTTACTTCAATCGCGGGTGAGCCGAAATCAGTGCGGAAGTTCACTTCCATCGTCAGGGAGACGACTTCACCAGCTTCAGCTTCAAAGGTGGTGACAACTTGATCGCGGTCATTGTTGAGGCTAACGGCGAAATCGCCAGAATCCAGTGATGCCAGTTCCGCTGTGCCGACGATGACAGTCAAATCACCACTCAGACGGGCATTCGCATTCTGCGGTTCAACGACCAGCAGGTAATCGCCCGTGCTATTCAGCGGGAATTCAAACAGAGCCGGATCAACACTTTCGCCGGCGTCATCATTTTCGCCAACTTCAAAGCCAAATGGACCGAATACGACCAGACGTGTATCAAGGAAACCTTCGCTATCAACGATGATATCCAGTACATCACCATCATTGGCGGTAAAACCAAAGTAGAGGGTACGGGCTTCATCGGTGTTCAGGCTAGCGGTTACGCTGGAGTTAATATCAACAGGGGTGATATCAATCAGGTTCAGGCTCAGGGTGATGTCACCAATGGTGATGCGTTCCGGGTCTTCATCACGATAGCCGAAGCTAGTCGCACGGATGGTGTATGTATCATCAGCCGGAATTTCAAAGCCGAGAATGCGTGATTGTAGACCATCACCGCCATCATCATCACGTTCAATTTCTTCGCCAGCAGAGTCAAACAAGAACAGATAGGTATCGAAATCAGCCATTAAGTTGATTTCAATCTGATCACCGGCGCTGGCTTCAAAGGTATAGAAGCGATCAGGATTATCCGAGGTTAAATCACTGTCAATCGTATCCCCATAACCAATCGGGGTTGCATCATCTTGTGCAGAGACCGCAAACGCACTGAGCATCAGCGCGAAGACAAGTGTCAGCATCAATAGAAAGCGAGAACGATTCATATATACTACTCCTTAAGTTGTTTAACAAAACTGTGGTTTATATCAAGCAACCACTCATACAGTATAGTCAGTTTTCACTTTTGTGATTGCTTACTTACAGTCAGTTTAGCATTTCAACCGTTACAAAAACGTATCAAAAGCGTTCCACCACAGTTTATTTACGTAATTCGGTATTTTGTGGTGCCTCCCGTTAATAGATTGACGACAATTAGCGCCTATTACAATTTGTGATATGCTATGGAAAACACATTTAAACAAAAGCTCATAGGGGGGATTATTATGCCTATTGAGATGTCATGGTACGTACAAGACCGTGTCATTTTGCTTAAATTTATTGGCGATATCACAGTCGAAGATATGCAGGAAATTTCCGCCAATTATATCGACATGGTAGACACTGCTGAAGGTGATTGGCTTATCCACGCGTTGCATGATGCCGACCAGATGGAAAGCCTGCCGAGAGCGATCAAAGATACGGTCAATAATGCGCGAGATGCCTTCAAACACCCACGCTCTGGTTGGACAGTCGCCTACAACATCCGTAAACCAGTGTTGAAGTTATTCGGGAATATGGCGACAGGAATGCTCCGTGTACGCTATCGCATCTTTAACACCCGGGCAGAAGCACTCGCATTTTTGCAGGAAACAGATCAAACGTTGCCCGAATTGGTCACGGATCAACAAGAATCCCTTTAAGGCATTGATTATGTCGAAGTCGAGTCGTCTTATGGAGTATTTATAGCAAACTAAATATAGTGTGAATCCCACACAAGACGACTCTTTACCCCGTTTAGTTAAAGCCTCTGCAACACAATTTTGCCCAACGCGTATCTTCATTTTTCACTTAGCAATAGGTACATTGAAACAGCGATACCCTGTCATGGCATCCATCATCCCTTTGCGCTATTATGAGGTGGGCACCAATTGTCCATTGAATCTAAGTCATCCTCGTTAAAGGAAGCAATGAGCGCCCAAATTCCCGATAAACACCCGATTATTGAAGTTGATGCGCTGGTCAAGGCATTCGGGTTATTGCCTGTCTTACGTAACATCTCGCTAGAAATTTCACGCGGGCAATTCGTCGCCTTACTCGGTCCCAACGGTAGCGGAAAGTCTACCCTACTACGGATGCTCGCCGGGTTGAGCAAGCCGACGAGTGGGAGCGTTCGCATCGGCGGGTGGGAACTCCCGCAAGAAGCGATGGCGGTTCGCGCACAGATTGGCATGGTCAGCCACAAGCCTCTGCTTTATGGCGAACTGACCGCGACGGAGAATCTGCGTTTTTTCGCTGGTTTATACAATCTATCTGATGACACACTCAATGATCGTATCCACACTTTATTGACACAGGTTGGGCTAAAAAAGCGCCGTGATAGCCTAGCACGCACATTTTCTCGTGGGATGCAACAACGCCTGAGCATTGCCCGTGCCTTGCTCCATGACCCGGATGTGTTGCTCTTTGATGAACCCTATACCGGACTTGATCAGGAAGCGGGCGTGGTTCTGGACGACTTATTAACCACCGCACAATCCGGTGGACGCACCGTTGTCATGGCGACACATCAATTAGAACGGGCGGCACGGCTGAGTGATCGGGCGATAATCATCAGCAAAGGCAAAATTGGCTATGATAGCATCATGACCGGTATTGACGGGTTGCAACTCGCCCACGATTATGCTGAAGTTACCGGAGAGGTCATCGCCCGATGAAAAAAACACCGTTTTTGCGCGCTGTATTGACCATTGTCCGAAAAGATTTGCGCGTAGAGTTCCGCAGTCGTGAATTATTGGGTCTGATGGGCATGTTCACCCTGTTGAGTGTGTTAATCTTCAGCTTTGCCCTACAACTCGACATCCTCGCACGGGAAAGTGCTGTTAGCGGGGTCTTATGGGTGACGATTCTATTTGCGAGCATCCTCGGCTTGAACCGCAGTTTAGCGATGGAGCGTGAACAGGGCAATCTGGACTCAATGCTTCTGGCGCCGATAGATCGTACGGCTATCTTCACCGGAAAACTATTGGGTAATTTTCTATTTGCGGTCACTATCGGGTTATTTTTATTACCCTTGATGACTCTGCTCTATAACATCACACTGGTACTGCCCGGTATGCTCTTAATGGTCGTGCTCGGCACCCTCGGAATCACCATCGTTGGCACATTGCTAGCGACCATGACCGTGCAAACACGCACAAGCGATGCGCTATTGCCGATTGTGATGCTCCCCGCGGTATTACCGGTTGTCTTGTCGGTTGTTAATGCATCATCCGGGATTATCAATGGCGATGCATTCAGCGAATGGGATAGCTGGTTACAACTTCTGGCAATCATCGACTTGATCTATATCACGCTATGTTTTCTGCTTTATAGCTTTGCGATTGAAGAATAAATTACTTAGAAGTGCCATGCTGTTGATGTTAGAAAGTACGATGTTTATCTCATCCTCTTTGTGATCTTGATCGCTGGTTAAGACCTCCGTAATCACTTACGACAACAATAATAAGATCAACCCATCGCCATCAGTTTGGCGTATGTTAGAATTAAAAAGATACAAACGAGCATAATTCGACTGTGAACCCCATGAAAGACACGTTTAACCGCCCACTGCGCGACCTGCGCATTTCGGTCACTGACCGTTGTAATTTTCGTTGTACATATTGTATGCCTGCGGAGGTTTTCGGCGAAGGATATAAGTTCCTGCCCCGTGCGGATCTACTCACATTTGAGGAAATCGCCCGTATCACACGAATTCTAGTGCAGGCGGG
>DAOTXB010000788.1:0-1867 GCA_034435575.1 Anaerolineae bacterium | reverse complement strand
CAAATGCGTCGTTAGTTGAGTTAAGCACTGGACGCACAAAAAACCCACCGTTAACACCTGCACCACAGATACATGCTTGTGTGTCTTCGCCGGGCATGAGGGCTGTCTCGCCACTTTCAAGATCGACGCTGAATAAACGGACATACTGTGTGATGGGCATACGATCATTTAAGCCGTCGAAATGATTGTCCATATAAAGCGTGCTATTATCCTGACTGAAGGCGAGGGGTAACGCACGAATGCCATCGGTATTTGGTCCATCCACGAACACTTGCCGGGCATTGCTACCGTCTATGCCCGCAACGATGGTCACAGTCGTCAACTGTCCCGTGCTGTCAGCATTGGTGAGTGTCCACGCAATCATGCTTTCATCGGCATTAATGACCCAGTCCACACGGCGGGTTTCAATATTGGGTTGAATAAATGGATGCTCGACGAGTGTGCCATCTGCATAGGCAAGCATAACCCGTCCCCGTGCTTGATCAAAAAATAGAATTGCCGAAGCGATAGGCGTATAGCGTTGCCCGTAGACTTCGAGGATTGTCTCTGCGCCGGTCAAACTATCTACGAAGGTCAAGCGATCAATACCTGTTGCGTCCACACTCCGTTCGAGAAATACATCCGTCGGATGATTTCGGATGTCATCCTGTGGTGGGGTGGGGTCATCCTGTGCGTGGACACTGAAGGTGCAAAGAATCAGCAATAGGAACACTATGCGATACATCAAGCTAAACCCTCAACCACTTTTGGGAGCATTTCACCTGATGGTCCTTTGAGCCGGATGTCTGCGATTGGGCTTAGGGGCGTGTCATCAGGATTAACTTCAATGATCTTCGCGCCTTTGCGCTTGGCATGCACGGGTAAATCCGCCGCCGGGGAGACCAAGCCAGATGTGCCGACGACCAGCATGATATCGCAGGTTATACTGAGTTCTGCGGCATTTTCTAAATGATGTAATGGTAAAGATTCACCGAACCACACGACATCAGGGCGAACTTGTGCGCCGCAATATGGGCAGGCGGGCGGTCCACTTTCACGATCCCACGCAAAGCTGTTGATGTCAATAATCGTTGGTGTATCCTTGCAACTATCATAGCATTTACTCTGTGCGATATTGCCGTGTAGGTGAATAATGTTCTGGCTACCGGCTTGCTCATGCAGGTCATCGACGTTTTGTGTGATGATGGTTGTTGAGGGAAATTTCGCCTCGATCTGTGCGAGTGCAATATGACCGGGATTCGGTTTGGCTTTGCTCACCATTTCGCGTCGCCATGTGTACCAATCCCAGACGAGTTTGGGATTACGCTGAAAGGCTTGTGGCGTGGCAAGTTGTTGTGGGTCATACTTCGCCCATAGCCCTTCCATGGCATCACGGAAAGTGGGCACGCCGGATTCCTTGCTCACCCCGGCACCGGTCAATACAGCGATAATGGTCGAGTTCTGGATTAAATCTACGGTTTTTTGGATGCTGTCTGTTGACATTCAAATCTCTTGGATATATCAATAACATTTCTAGGAAATTGTAGTATAGGGTTTTACCTCCATAGTGACCAGTAATTAAGGAAAAGTTGAACGTGCTACAGCAATTTAAATGGAACCGTCACTGGTCGATTGTGACCGGCATCATTTCGTTGATCGTTCTGGCGATATTGATGGCTTCTGGTACTGATGTGTCTACAACCGAATATATCCCACGTCCCGATGAGCCGGTGGATTATAGCGACATATTGCGTGAGTTCGGGCAGGGCGAGGGCGCGCCAGTGATTTTGCTGGTGGCGGTGGCAGGCTTGCTTTCAGTGTCGATCTTCCAAGCCATAAGAAGCGGGTACAGCACCACGCGCAGTCTTGGCATGATTATCGGTCTTGT
>DAOTXB010000787.1:0-6696 GCA_034435575.1 Anaerolineae bacterium | reverse complement strand
ACAGAATTGTGGGGGTGTTGACCATCGGCTCGACTTCGCCACCGTTCAAGACGGTAATGGCGGCAACAAGTGCGTCAAAGCCCATTTGATACGGTGCTTGTCCGGTGACCGCTTGCAGAACGTCGTCATCAGATTGCAACATCTGTGCCATTTGTGCGTTCATATCTGTCCCGAAGACGAAAACCTCGCCCTGTAAGCCAGAGGACTGCACGGCGAGTACGTGAGCAACGGTACCACCTTCGTTCGCCGCCCACAGCAGGTTAATGTCCGGGTTCGCCTGTAGCATCGCTTCAGACACAGGCAATGCATCATCGGCGATAAAGCCAGATTGATCGGCAACAACCTCTACGCCCGGCATCGCTTCTACCAGCTCAAGGAAACCAGATTTACGTGGCGGACATCCTTCAAATTGGTCACAGTTGAGCAGACCGATTGTCGCTTCTCCGCCGAGTACTTCTTCGATGAAGATCACAGCGGCTTCTCCGGTGGTCAAACCAAGATCGCTATTTTCAGTTACGAGGAAGGTCTCTGCGAGGGTTTCATCGGCGACACAAGTGTTGAAGCAGATGATGGTGATTCCCGCTTCTGATGCCGCACGTAACGCTGCGACCGAGCCTTCGCCAGAAATCGGTGTAATCACAATCGCGTCTACACCACGCGTGATGTAATCTTCGATCAAATCCGCCTCGGTGACCAGATCGTTCTCTGAGTTACCGAGAATCAGATCCGCACCAGTGACTTCTGCGGCGGCTTCTAAACCAGCTTGAATGGTCTGCATAAATGTATCATTCTGGAAAACCACGCCAGCGACTGTGAAGCCTTCGCCCATGCCAGTGACATCCATTTCCATCATGTCATCCATATCATCGCCCACATCAAACAGTGTCAGACCGTCGGTTTCTACGAACAGATCAATAGTTGCATCGTCGCCACGTTCAAACAAGATCGTCGGAGTGTTGACCATCGGCTCGACCTCGCCACCATTCAACACGGTTACAGCCGCCATCAATGCGTCAAAGCCCATTTGATACGGTGCTTGTCCGGTGACCGCTTGTAGAACATCGTCATCAGATTGCAACATCTGTGCCATTTGTGCATTCATGTCGGTACCGAAGACGAATACTTCGCCCTGTAAGCCAGAAGATTGTACGGCGAGAACATGGGCGACAGTACCGCCTTCGTTCGCCGCCCACAGCAGGTTGATGTCCGGGTTCGCCTGTAGCATCGCTTCAGACACAGGCAATGCATCATCGGCAATAAAGCCAGATTGATCCGCAACAACCTCAACACCCGGCATCGCTTCTACCAGCTCAAGGAAACCAGATTTGCGCGGGGGACATCCCTCGAATTGGTCACAATTGAGCAGACCAATGCGCGCTTCTCCACCGAGTTCATTTTCGATGAACGCAACTGCGGCTTCTCCGGTGGTCAAACCGAGGTCGCTATTTTCAGTCACGAGGAAGGTTTCTGCGAGGGTTTCATCGGCAACACAGGTGTTAAAGCAAATGATGGTGATTCCTGCTTCTGCCGCCGCACGTAACGCCGCGACCGAGCCTTCGCCAGAAATTGGTGTGATCACAATCGCGTCTACACCACGGGTAATGTAATCTTCGATCAAATCCGCCTCGGTAACGAGATCATTCTCTGAATTGCCGAGAATCAGATCCGCACCGCTAACCTCCGCGGCGGCTTCCATACCTGCTTGGATAGTCTGCATAAATGTATCATTCTGGAAAACTACACCCGCAATGGTGTAATCTTCGCCTGCACCTGCCATATCATCCTGTGCGCCAGCAATGCCGACCACACCAAACAATAAAGCAAGCGCAATGACGGTTACCCAAAATCTCATATTGTACTCCTTATTACTCGAAAAAGATTTATTGACAATATTTTGTAAAATGTAAAATTTTACAATTTAGACTATAACAAGTTTGGCAGGGAATGCCAATAACTTTAACTAAAAGTGCAATCTAGCGAAATTATGCAAAAGACACATCACCATCAGCGTTGATACCATGCACACGCGATTCGGTAGAAAATGCGGTAGCGATCAACCGATGGGATACGGTTTCGCCTGCGGTCAACGTTAGGGCTGTGCCGTTTTCTACCCTCCGATTGTATAATAAATTTTGAAGATGAAGTTATTTCCTCCAGCTATAATATAAAAAACTATTCCAGAGAAATGATTATGAAGCATCTAGAGATTGCAGATCGTCTTATTGATTTGTTGATAATCGTAGAAAAAGGAATGATCGAACTTGATGTACCTCTACCAAGGGAGGTAGAGACCGGAATCAAACAGGCGCTAGTCGGCTTTGGAGAACAGATTCTACCTCAATTACACAAAGCTATCGATGAACTGAAGAATGAGATCAGTATTTCTCATATTTTGGATATATTAGGATCAATAGGTCACAGTTCATCCATACCTTTTCTTATCGATTTACATAGCAATTATTCAGGATTTCTAAGTGGTACAGCCGCCATCAATGCTCTAAAGGATATTGGCACAGAGAAAGGTTACATATATCTAAGTGAGCTACTCAATCAACGTTCTTTAGGAAACAAAAAAGTATTCAATTCAGAGGTTGAAATGGTAATTGCATGCAAAGCTATGGGAGATTGGGAAGATCCAAGAGCAACAATTGCATTAAAAAATGCAACAGAGATATTTGACCCAAATGAAATGCCCTATGTTGCCCTTAAACTGCTGGTAAAGAAACCTAATGGTATGATTTTACTGGAAGAATTAGCTCAGAAGAATGATTCTCTACGAATGACGATAGAAAAAATACTAGTCGATTCTTCTTGAAACTCCGTTCGGCTACTACGCACTTTGTATGAAACTAAGTCGAGACCAGCAAATTATTCGGTAACGTAACACAACATCAGACACGCTCTCAAGTGGTAGCAAGTTTGCTTTTTAACGCCCCATAACTCACATTTGCTAACGCTAACACAAGTGTTCACCTAGTCGTTCCGTGATCTGCTATGATGCTCTACAAACCATCAATTATTGACGACGGCAACAGATCGGCGACAAATAGCGACATAAATTTTAGGGTTATCCTATTTTACGCGAAAGACACATCACCATCAGCGTTGATACCATGCACACGCGATTCGGTAGAAAATGCTGTAGCGATCAATCGGTGGGATACGGTTTCGCCTGCGATCAACGTTAGGGCTGTGCCGTTTTCTACCGCGTCGTTTAAGCCATTGGTCGGGTAGGATGTCCACGGTTCAATTGCAGTGCAATGCAGTTTACCCCACCACGGATAACCGCCCGCGACATTGCCTAATTGTTGCCAGTACCACAAGTATTTGTACAGTGTGTGGTCGAAGCGCACACCAAAACCTACACCACGCGCCAAATTGCTGATCGCGTACCAGCCGTCTTGCAACTCTGCGATATACGCCATTTCTTGTGCTTTATCCTCACCAAAAGGCGGTACATCGCGTGCATCAACGATGGTGCCATCAGGTGTCGGGACGGCATTAATCGGGGATTCGGCTTCCGGTTCAAAACGGCGGGGTTCATAGCCCTCCATCGCTTCGTGTACGATGAATTTGCACTCGGGTACATCAATCACCGCACCTTCATCTAAAAATGGGCGGCCAAAAGCGATGTGTTGTCCCCACATGCAATCAACCGCTTCGCCTGCGCGGTTGGTCAGGGTTTCGTCGATGATTAATTTTGCCTCGCCCCGCCGGAGCGTGAGGGTTTTCTCCACAGTGAGTGGTGTGCGTATGGCATCAACCCGAAAACGCACCTGTACCTCATCCGGCGTATTGGTCAGAATCGCGTATTGCCAGGGCACAAGGCTGACCTCGCCATGTTGCCCGAGTTCCGCAGCGCGATAATTCACGAACGGTCCACCGTTGGGCAAAACCTCGTTCCAGCCACCGCTGAAATAGTCGAGAAATGTCCCACCGGAATAAGCAGACGGGGTATCATGCTGAGGGTTTTTTACGCCATCCGGCATGTGCAACAAAAAATCAGTGTCTTTAGGCTTATACCGGAACTCAACAATATCCGTCCCTTTATCAATCAAAATGACCACGCGCAAATGTGTGTTTTCCATAATCAGCGTGCGTAGACCGTTGAACTGCCATTGATCGCTGATCCAACATCCTTCGCCGGAATAATATAGTTGATTCATGCGCTTCCCTTTCTAATTAGAGGAATCCGTGTTCGTCGATAATATTGAGCACACCCTCACGGCTACGTTCCAGATGCAACCGTTGTACGCGCTGTGCTTCTGCTACAGATTTATCCGCGAATGCATGCAAAATCTGGCGATGTTCCACCAAACCTTCGGTTGCCCTGTCCAAGGCATGGCTAGAATATGCCCGTGCAATCAGCATGTGTGAGTTGAGCGAGCGATAAAAATCAATAATGCGCGGATTATCACACAGTTCAACCAACGTCATATGGAAATCTTGATCGTGGCGGGTATAGGCGGCGTAGTCAAAATTTTCATCATTCACCCCTGTTAATAGGTCAGATTGATGTGTGAGTACCTCATTCAGCGATTTTACATGCGAAGGGGTGATGTTCTCCATAGAAACGGGTGTCATATATTGCTCGACCATGTCCCGTGCCTGAAAGGATGCAATAAATGTATCGCGGTTTAAGGGCGTGACGAAGGTGCCCACGCGGTTGCGCCGTAAGACCAGCCCATCTTTTTCCAGTCGTGCTAACGCATCCATAATCGGTGTACGACTCACCGCCATTTGATCTGCTAGACTGTTGATGTCTAATTTTTGATTGGGCTTGAGGTTGCGCCGTACGATTTCTTGCCAGAGAATCTTATAAACCTGTTCAACCAACAGGGTGGATTCGATTTTTTTCATGGTGTGGCTCCGCTGTAACCGTTCACTTGCCAGATAGTCACTGTATGAACTTACTGCAGATTGTAACATATAATATTTCACACGTATCAAGCACGGCGATGGTACTGTATCAGGTGGTGAATTGTCGTTATAATCCCCCGGAACACGAAAACTATTGATTTGAAAGGATACGGTACTTATGGCTTACAACATCCCACAAACCCATGTTCCGCAACCCGTCGCGGAAAAAACAGCCATTCTTGTTGCCAGCGGTGACCTACGCCAGAGCGCGAACAAGGTTTGTTGGGCGGCACAGGCGGAGATGGAAGCGCAGGTGACCGCCGTTTTTGAAACATTCGGTTGGACAATCCAACGTGGACACCCCTATGACGATGATTTAGAACACGGGTTTATCTGGAACCAGCGTATGGGTATGGATGTCTTTAGCAAGATTCATCCTGATGCGCCGCTTGTCGTTGCAGAAGCGGTCTGGCAATATAGCCATCATGTGCTGGCGGGTCTGCGCGATCATCGTGGACCGGTTTTGACCGTCGCCAATTGGAGTGGACAATGGCCCGGTCTGGTGGGATTGCTTAACCTCAATGGCAGTTTGACCAAAATGGGGGTTACCTACAGCACGATATGGAGCGAAAATTTTGAGGATGATTACTTCCTCAATGGCATTAAGTCATGGATTGAAACAGGGGCAATCACGCATGATTCCAGTCATGTGAAAGCACTGAGCGGGATCACCTTACCACAGGAGGAAGCGACATTAGGCGAGGCGCTTGCCCTACAACTCAAGCAGGAAAAGGCGATCATCGGCATCTTTGATGAAGGGTGTATGGGCATGTACAACGCCATCATTGACGATGAATTGCTCAACGCCACAGGTATTTATAAAGAACGGTTAAGTCAATCCGCGTTGATTGCTGAAATGCGAGCAGTTAGTGATGAGGAAGCACAAACAGCCCGAACATGGTTAGATGCGCGGGGTATGACATTTGTGACGGGCACAGACGACGTGACTGAACTCACCGATGGACAAATTCTGCAACAGCTTAAAATGTACATCGCCGCAGTCAGAATCGCGCATGAATTTAGCTGTGATGCCGTCGGGATTCAATATCAGCAAGGGCTTAAAGATATGACACCCGCTAGTGATCTTGCTGAAGGGCTACTGAATAATGTGGAACGTCCGCCAGTTTATCACCCGGAAACCGGTGAAGAATTATTCTCCGGACAAGCGTTACCCCATTTTAACGAGGTCGACGAAGGCTGTGCGGTGGATGCAGTGGTGACAAATCGTGTGTGGAACGCTATGGGTTTTGACCCCGCGACTACGCTCCACGATGTGCGCTATGGAGCGCATTATACTGGCGAGGGTATTGATGATTTCGTGTGGGTCTTCCTGATTTCTGGCTCAGCACCGCCGTCACATTTCGCCAACGGCTATGCGGGGGCATCCAGCGAACGACAACCCCCGATGTATTTTCGATTGGGTGGGGGCACACTCAAGGGGGTGAGCAAACCCGGTGAAATTGTCTGGAGTCGTGTATATGTGATGGACAACGCCCTGCATGCTGATCTGGGACGGGCGACCATTGTCGGCTTGCCACAGGAAGAAACAGAACGACGCTGGCAAGCGACCACACCACAGTGGCCCATCATGCACGCGATTTTGCACGGAGTCTCCCGCGATCAAATGATGGCACGGCACAAAGCCAATCACCTCAATGTCGCCTATGCGCCGTCGCGACCGGACGCAGATAAAGCGCTCGTCGCGAAAGCCGCGATGTTCAAGCATATGGGTATTCATGTGCATCTGTGTGGGGACATAGCATTTTGACCAAATCA
>DAOTXB010000786.1:0-3411 GCA_034435575.1 Anaerolineae bacterium | reverse complement strand
GCACCTCTGGCAAACTGCGAATGACACCAGCAGGCATACGCGTTACGGCACCCACACCACCAAACGCTGAGACAAACAGAAGTTTCTGCCACATCGCCGCCTCAATGCTGTCCGGTAATTGCACCTCAATGCTTGCCTCCGTAAAGACTGCAGTGATTCGCTGAACATTCGCTGACTGTTGCGTATCATCAGTATTGATCGCGCCAATACTAACGTATGGTGGGGTGCCACCCTGTATGATGTGACCCGCACCAGCTTTACGACTTTGCACCCGGCAAAATCCACCTAATACGCGCTCATAGCCATACACTGTCGCTAACTGATGCGGTGCTTCTACGCCATTAAGTAAGGGGACAATTATCGTATCTTCGCCGATCATAGGGCGCATTGATTCGGTTACAGATGGGATTTGCCATGCTTTGGTCGCCACTACGATCACGTCCATCTCATCTGCTTCTGATGGTGAGTCAGTGGCATAGGTAGGCACAGCGATAAAATCGCCATTTAAACTATCCACCCGTAAGCCATTTTCACGGATTGCGTTCAGATGCTCGCCCCGTGCGATAAAGGTGACTTCGTGTGCAGTTTGTGCAAGTCGCCCGCCAAAATATCCCCCGACTGCGCCGACGCCGACTATGACAATTTTCATATTTGTTTTCTTTCTCGTTGATTTATCTTTTACCTCTACCTTTAGCATACGCCATTCACCAGAAAACAAAAACGAGCTTCCTAGTGGAAACTCGCTGATTTGTATTTTATTGGTGGCAAGTATCGAAAATGGTGCGCGATTATTGCCTATTGGGCGGGTTGTATAATGCGTGAAACCCTATGGCAGAGCGATTAACGGTCAGTCAATAATTCGTACTGAAGTTCCTCCTCAAGCACATCCCATTGCTTTAGCGCATGCCGGATTTCATGACGATTACGGCGTGATGATTTGTTGCGAGGTGAAAATTCGTCCTTAGCCAGACGTTCTTTCTTACGACGCTCCAATTCACGTTTACGGCGGGATTTGTTCAGTTGTTCTTCTTCAAAATATTCTATTGACATCGTTATGATATGACCCTTAAAAACTTAGATGATGCTTGACGATATATACTGTACGTTACGTTGATAATAACGTAACAATTTATGATATTCTCCCCTAATTTTCAGGGGATTACAATGAGTATTTCATGAATATTACGTATGGGATTTGTAAAAATCGTTAGGAGACAAGCAGGGGGATAGTATTGTTCGCGCTTGGCATAATGCCTACACGATCATTAGCTGACAACGATTCGCAGGCTTTTTCTAACGCCGTCTGTAAATCGGGTAGTGGATGTAACAATAGCTGACGTACAAATTCTGGTGACATTTCGGAAATGAGCATCACCTGTACCCGTGTCGCATCACGCGAGATTTGAAAGGCTTTATGCGGACCGACTTGAAAACCGCCATGTTGAAAATGCTTAAACACATCCTCGTGGTTGTGTTTTTTGCCGTCCATGATCCATGATTCGTAAGCATTACTCCCTGTGCCTTCCGGGCAGGCGGCACATAGAATGATCGTACCCCCATCGTTCATCGCGAGGGTAGCGTGTGCCAACCCTTTTTGCGCTTGATAAACGTTAATATCTTTAGGATTTCCCCCCGGTGATGCAATCAGCAGATCGTATCGCGTTGTGAGGGGGACTTGATAAATCTCCCGCACGCGTGGAATCGCACGGCGCATGACCGCAACAGGATCACCAAATAATACATCGACAATCTGCTTTTTTGCGTCGAGTAAGGCGTTCAACGCCAGATCAATCTTTATCATCTGCCCGATTTCCTCGACATCCTGACGGGCAGGGTTGTTGTCATAGGCACCCAAACGGGCATTGTCATCCATCATCATGGCGTGGTTAGCGTTGATGGTTTCTTTGCCAGCGACACCAATTGCCGCGCTTTTGACCCCACCAGAAAAACCCATAAATTGGTGGGGTTCAATGTTGCCCACGACAATACGCAAATCGGCGGTCATATAGACGGTATTGAGATAGACGGGAGTTTTACGGGAGGTCTCCCCGAGATAACTATGCGTGCTTTTGTCATAGGCATCGTGGCAGATAATATGATAACGATCAATGATGGACTGTGGCAGAATCCATGTGTATTCTTCCGGCGGCATAACAGGGTGCGTGCCAGTGGCGATTAGTAATGTAATATTTTCAGGTGAGATGCCCTTGGATTCGAGTTGTTCCAATAAAGGCGGGAGTAGGTGCTGATGTGGCACAGGGCGGGTCTTGTCGTTAATGGCTATTGCCACAGTATTTATGCCATCAAGTGTATCAAATGAGACATCCCCAACCGGGGCACTAAGCGCTGATCGTACGACCAAATCGGGGTCAGAAGCAGGCGCGATTTCTTGTGGTTTGATGATGTCCGCGTGAATACCCGCCGGTAGGGTGGCGGTGAGCTGTGTTTTGCCATATGGTACAGAAATCTGCATTTATGCCACTCCTAACACCTGCAAAATTTGTAAGGCGGTTAAGCTCATCACAGCGACAATCACCGCAGACGCAAAGCCCACATAAAAGGGCTTGATGCCAAGATCGCGCAATTCGCGGAAACTCGTACCTAACCCAACACCTGCCATAGCTATAGCCAGTAAAATTTCGGCACTTTCCTTAATTGTATCAACCAGATTTTCCCAATCTACCATGCCGATAAAGCCAAACGCACTGCCTGATCGGTCGAGTGTAGCGTCACCGACTGTACGCACCAACGCCATTAACAAAAAGCCAAGGATGAACATCGGGAACAAATTAATCAGGTTAAGTGGTTTTTCCTCTGCAAGGTTGCGTCGTCGTTGATAATAGTATGCCATGAGGGGGATAATGCCGACCATGAATATATTACGCACTAGCTTGGTGATAGTCGCCACATTGAGCACTTCTTCATTTTCGAAGAGCTGGCTGTAAATCAACCCGCTACCGGCGACCTGTGCTGTCTCATGGATTGACGTACCGAGGAACAATCCTGCGCTCAGGTCATTAGTAGGGAACAGCGCATTCGCAAAATAGGGATACAAGAACATCGCTAAAATGCCGAAGACGGTAATATTGGCGACGGCATAGGTGATTTCTTCATCCCGTGCATCAATGGTAGGTCCCACAGCCACGATCGCTGTTGCACCACAAATACTTGTTCCTACGGCAATGAGAGTACCGAGCCGTTCTGACAATTTTAGACGGGCGCTTAACCAACTGGCAACAATCAGCGCACCAACAATGCAAAATATGATCACCGGTAAACCAATGAGACCAATCTCCACCACTGCGCCCAAACTCAAGCGAATCCCTAGCAGAATAATGCCGAGCTTAAGCAAGCGTTTGAGGCTAAATTTGATGCCGGGCTTAACCATTGCGGGTAACTGAAAAACATTAC
>DAOTXB010000785.1:0-22562 GCA_034435575.1 Anaerolineae bacterium | reverse complement strand
CATGGGTGCCACAAACACAACCAGACGAAACGGCACTTCAGCGCCTAGAACAACACTTCCCGAGACCGTCCGCCCCACCACCACAAGCATGGTTTATGGGTGAGACAACATATTATACGGGGATTATTGAAGGTCACCCAGTCAACTTAGATTCAGTCGATTTAGAACATTACTTCCACGATACGTCGGGCGGTTTAAGAAACTTTCCAGAGGTTAAATTTGCACAGCAACGCTGGCGGGAAACTTTTGCTTATCTATGGCCGCGCCTTATCAAACGTAGTCATAAAGATTCTATATTGGGTGACCTCCTAGCATATTTCATTCAAGTCTATCCTCATTCAATTCCTAGCATTTACCCAGAATTTCGGGACGATGTTCTGAATACACTAGGAACAGCTATCATGAGACCGGCTCTGTAGGATGAACATGATCTCGCGGCTAATGTTATTCAGAGTGAGTGGGATTATTATCATAGCTATGGCTCACAAGGCGAATTTGCGACAACACTATCCGCGTCAATGTATTGGTCTCTCAAGTATCTAACACCCTGTGAAATCACAACATGGACTGAATCACTTGTTCAGATTCGAGGAATTCATTGGCATTTCAAACTAATGAGCTGGTTGTTTGCAGAGACATTCGGATTGCTCCTTTCTTTCGATGCCGATGATTTACCAGAAGTTCAGACCGTTAAGCCACAAATTCATTTTGGAAGCAATGCTGAAATATCTACATTCCAGTTAACTAGCGCTAACGTCCAAGCATTTATCAGCAAGCTAAAAGAACACAAACTGTACCTACCAATCACATAAAATCAACGTTGAGATTATTTTCAGATAATAGCAAGTAGGTATAGATTCTATACACACATTAGATTATGCAGAGAAGTAAGATTCATGGATTTTAGCGATATCTTTCCTGACTTGCCTTGTGCCAACAAGACTGTCGATACACTTCACATCGACACCGAATGTATAATGCAAATGAAACGTCTAGGTATAGAATATATCGGTGACATTCTTGAAGATTGGGAACGAGTTCGAGATGCTGGGGTTGGTAGCCCAAGGTTTAAATGGCAATGTCGATGCATAACATATCTATATCTTGACTCAATTGGTTGTTGGCCATGGCCTAATGATCTAGAACGTTTCAAAACTGACTAACTATCAAATAATATGTCATAAGGGTGCGGGATCCAGAACTTGCACACCAATTATTCTGCAAATCCCTCAAAACTTAGAGGGATTTTTTGTTTCGTGCCATAATTACCCAAAATTCTTGCAAAACGAGGAATGATTTATGCCAGAAAACACATCAAAATCGAACATCACTTTTTCGCTTGAGGACATCGCAACCTATCCCCTGCCCGGACACGCAATTCCTAACAGCCTTAGCTTTAGCAATGATGACAAAACATTGACCTATCTATTTGCTACAAGCGATGACCCGATTCAGAAACTCTATGCACTTGATGGAAATACGGGGGAGCGGCGCATTATCGCAGAACCACTAGGAGATGGTGTGCAAGAGAACACGCTTTCACCGGAGGAAGTATTACGTCGTCAGCGTGAACGTATGTTGGCGGTAGGCATCACCCACTACAGTAGGCAAAGCGATACCAAGCGCTTGTTAATCCCTTTAATGGGTGATATTTACGTACAGGATACGCCGGATACGCCCTTACGCAAAGTCGTGGATAGCACTAACACAGCACCCGCGCTCAACGCGACTATGACCGCAGATGGACAGTGGATTGCATTTGTGCGTGATGATGAAGTTTATGTCGTTTCTACCGAGGGTGGTACTCCCCTTCAGATCACGACAGGAGCACGTGACACAGGCAAAACACATGGTTTAGCAGAATATATTGCACAGGAAGAACTTGGACGTAATACCGGCTTCTGGTGGTCAAATGATAGTAAATTGATTGCTTTCGCGGAAGTTGATGAAACACACATCCCTAAATATCACATCATCCATCAAGGTAAAGACAGCACGGGCGATGGGACAGACGAAGTGCATCGGTATCCGTTTGCCGGTGGAGAAAATGCAAATGTCCGGCTTGGTGTTATCCCACGTGAAGGTGGCGAAACAGTGTGGATGGACACAGACTTTGGTGAAGAAATTTACGTTGCAGATGTGTTTTGGTGGGGTGATAATAAAGTTGGCGCGGAAATTTTAAACCGTGCCCAGAATAAATTTATGATGGTCAAGTTTGACCCCACAACGGGCGAACGTACCACAATCCTCGAAGAAACCAGCGAATATTGGATTAACCGGCGTAGTTATAACCGTGTTCTGCTCGATAATGGCGACTTCCTCAACACATCGGAGCGCACCGGCTACAATCACATTTATCTATATGATGCACAGGGTAATATCAAAAAACGTGTAACCGATGGTGATTGGATTGTGGATAAAATCGCCAGCGTAGATGAAGCAAATGGTGTCATTTTCTTTACAGCAAGCAAAGATCATCCAACAGAGTCACATCTCTATCGTGTGAATATGAATGATGGTGAAATCACCAAAATTAGTGCTGACTCTGGTACTCACAGTGTCATTATCAACCATGAGAAATCTCAATATATTGACATCCATACTGCACTAAACCAACCGCCACAGGTAACATTGCGCGACATCCACACCAATGATGTGATCCAAACCATCCACGCGCCAAATGATCCACGCCTTGACCAATTTCAACTCACCCCACCGGAAATAGTCACATTGCAAAATCGACTGGGCGATACTTTATACGGCGCACTATATCGCCCCCCACCTGAATTTGGTGATGGACCGTTCCCAACTGTTGTGCATGTATATGGCGGTCCCGGTCCGCAATTAGTCCGTAATAGCTATGAATTGACAGCCAACCTACAGCTTCAATACTTGCGTTTATCTGGTTTCGCGGTATTCCGGTTAGACAATCGCGGGAGTGCGCGACGCGGATTAGAATTTGAAGGAGCATTGCAACATCGTATGGGCACCGTTGAAGTGGACGATCAAGTAGATGGCATTCGGTGGCTTACTGAACAGGGCATCACTGACCCAACGCGTGTCGGGATTTTTGGCTGGAGCTATGGTGGGTATATGTCATTGATGTGCCTTGCTAAAGCGGATGATGTATTCAAAGTTGCGGTTTCTGGCGCACCTGTCACGCATTGGGATGGGTATGACACTGCCTACACTGAACGCTATATGAGCACCCCTCAGGATAATCCTACAGGGTACAAGGACGGTAGCGTGATGGCGCATGTGGATAGCATCACGGGGAAACTTTTACTGATTCACGGCATGATTGACGAGAATGTGCATTTTCGCCACACAGCCCGCCTAATCAATGCACTCATCAAGGCAGGTAAGGACTATGACCTGCTCCTATTTCCAGATGAACGGCACATGCCACGACAAAAACCGGATCGCACCTATTTGAATGAGCGCATCGTGCGTTATTTCCTCACCCATCTTTAGGTAAAAATGAAATAGTCGGTGAGTAATCATTAGCCCTTGCGGCTTGCTCACCGCTTATCTGTCATCGTTAAACATACCTAAAACCCTACAAATCAGGCTATATCTACACACAGAAACACATTGATGTACAATAGTGAGGTATTAACGATCAATTATTGGAATAATCAACATTGGGTAAGCTAAAACCAACACCGGAGCTCCTCGAAGGAATCCTCGCACGCATACCGGAGGCGTTCATACACCGGAACAGACTAAATAAACGGGTAAAGGTTGCCACTAAAGACAAAATTGACCCGCTTCTAAGTGATACGATTGTCAAGCGTTCTGGCAAATTCTTTTACGATTCAACGCGTATCTCTGCGGACACCGTACAAGCGAACGATTCATGGTGCAAGCCCACCATGCCACATGTGCATAAGGATGGTCATCTGCCCGAAAAATCGATCAATGAGCGCATTCAAGACCGCGAACAACTCATCAACGAGACAGAAAACGATCATTTTGCCAAGATTATGCGTTTGTTAGGCTATACAGCCGGGTTTACATCAGAAAGTGCGCTTTGTCATTCACCAGAAGAGGCGCTGGCTTTGCAGACCTTACTGGATAAAGGTCTTGTTAAGCGCATTGACGAATTAATCTATGACCCACTCCGTCTCGGTCATTCAACCATGCAGGCAATCGCGCATAAGCATCGCCTAATGCCCTTGCATCAGGAGCTTCACACCTATCTCCATAAGCAAGATGGAAGCACCGCCCCCAAAACGCTCATCACGGAAAAATATGATAAGCAAACGCTCAATGAATTGCTCAATATGGGCGGTTTTACCACCTTTACTGTGCCAATGAAAATCACACCCTATCAATCAGCATGGATTCGTCCCGAAGACGCAGACCACAATACCGCGCGTAAAGTGGCATTAGAAGCAGTACGAATCAAGGATGAAGCATGGGAAGATGCGCTCACTTTATGTGGTGACACCGTGCGTCAGGGCGCACGCGATGGTTCTACACGACGTATCCGGGTGGTTGCACGTAGCTACACGATAAACAAAGCGGCAAAATACCTGAACCTACATCCAAAATCCGTCGAAAAAGCGGCGGATAATGGCATTATCACATCATTCGTTGATCCTGAAGAACGACAGCGTATTCCCGCATATGTCATCGAAGAAGCCGCGAATGACCTGAAGAAGCGTGAAGCAATCGCCGCTTTTGAACTCGTACACATTCGTGATCTGGCGCAGGTTGCAGAAGTGAGCTATTCGACGATGCGACGACGGTTAGTACGCGCTAAGATTAATCATAAATCTCCAAGATGGGGTGATGTTCGTAAAAAGTGGATGTTACCGAAATATTATCATGAATTCGTGACAATATTAGGCGCAAAGCAGGACGAATTCCGGGCACAAAAAGCCGCCGCCCGTGCAGAAGAAGAACGCAAAATACGAGAACGCTATGAGGCAGAGCGTAAACACCGTGAAATGCTCCGTTCGCGTTTAGTCGCCGCCTTCCCCACATGGCAACACGAAGATCGCAACGAGCAACATATCACACTACACATTGGACCGCCAAATAGCGGTAAAACCCACGATTCCTTAACCGTCCTTGCCGATGCCGGTCATGGATGGTACCTTGCACCATTGCGTTTATTAGCGTTTGAAATTTATGACCGTCTGAATCAACAGGGTATACTCTGCAATCTGTTGACAGGGGAGGAATCAATCACAGTACCGGGTGCGAACATCACCGCCGCAACCATCGAAATGTTCAATCCGAATGATAGTGGCGAAGTCGTCGTTATTGACGAAGCTCAATTACTTGCCGATCCAGATCGTGGTTGGGCGTGGACACGGGCGCTGATGGCGGCGCAAGCACCAGAAATCCACGTTATTGGTCCATCCACCGCACAAGGTTTAATCGAAAAACTCGCTACCGAAGCCGCTATTTCACTCGAAATCGTAAATCATGAGCGCCTCTCCCCCATTGAAGTCTCAGAGAAGAATTGGCCACTGGACAATTTGCCTGATTCAACTATTCTCGTCGCGTTTTCCCGCCGGATGGTGTTACATCTTAAGACGATTCTTGAGCGTAAAAATCGTAAGGTATCGGTTGTGTATGGGGGATTACCACCCGAAGTACGCAGAAAACAAGCAGATCGTTTTGCCAATGGTGAGACAGAAATTTGTGTAGCAACAGACGCTGTCGGTATGGGATTGAACTTACCTGCTGACAATGTTTGCTTCTATGAGATTGAAAAATATGATGGGCGCGATATTCGTACGCTAAAACCGTCTGAAGTACAACAAATTGGTGGACGTGCCGGACGATATGGGTTGAGCAATACCGGTCTAGTCGGCGCCACATCGATGCGTGACCTAAAGACCATTCGTCGCCTATTTTATGAAGAAGCAAAAATCCTAACACATGCCAGAGTTGCGCCAAGTCTGCAAGACCTTGAAATTTTACCCGGGAGCTTGCACGAACGCTTATTGCAATGGTCAGAACTCGGTTCTATCCCCGAGTCATTACGGAGTATTATCCGAACTGCCGACCTTGCGGAAAGAATCGAACTTGCGCGTATGCTCAACGATGAGCAAATCAAGCAACTTGGTATGGAACGTGCGCTGAAGTTGGTCAATGCCCCCACGCGTAAGGAAACACGCGCTTACTGGTATAACTGTACACAGCATATCCTGAAAGAGTATCCGATGCCCTTGCCACCAGAAGCACCCGCACGGATCAACACAAGTCGTGACCTAGAAACGACAGAGATGTGCATCGCGTGTGCGGATATATATCTCTGGCTTTCACAACGACGCGAGTTCAATCAACATGGCGCAGATCGAAAACAGGTCAGCATTGATAGAGAA
Organism: Anaerolineae bacterium; assembly: GCA_034435575.1. Lineage (GTDB taxonomy): Bacteria > Chloroflexota > Anaerolineae > Aggregatilineales > Phototrophicaceae > JAVJSU01. Next base: position 16,218 of record DAOTXB010000785.1, on the reverse strand, counting down.
GCATGGTCAATGCGGATAGATTATGCCCTGCTCAACCAACTTGATACCTCACGACGTTGTCCTGAATGTGGCAAAATGCTCAAAATAAGTTATCGACACCGCTTATGTGATGAATGCTTCATGCGTGAACGTATGTCGACATAAAACCACCTTCACAGAATAATATCCACCACAACAAAAAAAGGCAGATCGTCATATGACGATCTGCCTTTGATAATTATTGACTTCACTACACGCTTAATTCGCTATGCAGAATCCATTACCTGGCAAATGTGTTGCCGCGAGCAAACGATCTCCATAACGTGCTTGAAATAGCGATTGCAAAACGGGTCCGTAGAATAGATCGACCTGTACCGCACATTCAGGCATTGCAACACTGATGTCTACTGTTTGCCCCGGTCCAATCGTTCCCGGTGTAGCACTATGCAAAACCTGATTATCGATGACTTCATCAAATTTCAGATAAGATGCAATACCGATGTCATAGCTACAAATATCCGAGCTATTGATTACACGTCCTGTTGAGAAACCAGATTCCGGCAACAAATAGCCGATAAGATCGCGTGCAGGGTCAGGATCATCACATTGTTCAGGCGGTGGTGGAGGTACAAATGTATACGTATTCGTCAACTGGGTTGCGCCATTACCGCCCCTCGGCACGAATACTTCAGCCCCAGAACCACTTACTGACCAATTTGCAGGAGGTGTTTCCGTCACAACATATACACCGGGCACAAGATTTGACCAGACCAGTGTTCCACCGCTAGCGCCAATTGATTGACAAGCGGGTGTGGGATACGATGGTCCCTGTGCACAAATGCTAAAGCTGGCGTTTGAGTCGACAGGTGCGTCGCCCCAATCAACAACTTTGAGCACTGACAGGCTACCCGGAGCCGAATATTCATTGATGATTATTACCGATTCATTTGCACCGGCGGCAAGATTTATTGTGGAAGTCTGATTAGTAACCGACCAATCCTGACCGGGATGCGTTTCGCTCACGGTATAGGTACCTGCTTCAAGATCATCCCACTCCAATATGCCACCATCATAATTTACATTGGCACAGTCTCCACCCGGATATGATGGTCCGGTGATGCAGATACGGAATAACTGTGTCTGATTAGGTGCCATCTCGTTCCAATTCACAATTTTAGTCACCCTGATACTGCTATCAAGTTCCAGCAGATCAATACGGTGCGAATCCGATACCGAGTCAGTTTCAGCAGAATCAGCAGTGGCAGTATTAATCAATGGACCGGGTAAATCCGACGCTTGGACGCGGTACTCATCTACAATCCTGATTTCTTCACCGGGGTCAAGTTGCCCCAAGCTACGGGTCAGGTTGAGCATAGGGTCAACCACACTGACATTAGTTAATGTCACTATACTTGGATTAGAGACGACAATCTCGTATTCAACTAAAGTGCCTACTGATACAGGACCGGATGTACCTGACTTCTCAATCTCAAGTGTTGGTTCAGCAACATTAAATTGTGCGAATAAACATGCCGAGTTCGAATCGTTCTCTTCGCTAATAAAGCCATCGATAACATTACCCGCACTAAACGTGCAGGTCTCTAACTCGCCCGGCACAAAACCAATAATCTCTAGGATGTAGTACACGCCATCAATCACAAAAGTCTGATCAACCACAGAAGGCACAAGATCGACCCGATCTGCACAGGGTACGCTATCTCCATAAGGACAGGTTGCCTGAGAATTCGGAGTTTCATCAAGTTGCGCCTGATAATTGACGCGGGTACTAATGTTTGGATCGGTAAAATTAAGGTCGATACCGAGTCTGGCAAATTCCATATTATTGAATGAATAAAGCGGGTTGTTATAGTGTGTAAATTCACCTAAGAGGAATGTTGCACCGGGATCAAAATCAAGAGAACCATTTCCCTGAAAACCAAAACCGCTCTGTATTTGTGTCATTGATACCGAAGGACACCTGCCACTGGCAACTGCCGAACCATAGGTTAACAGATTTTCATCACCAATGGCGGGGGTATTTTCTATAAAAAGACAATTTGGAGGGTTGCCATCTACACCAACAGCACTCAACCACACGCCATCAGCGGAGGCTAAGTTCACTGCCTGTGTTGATTGTATACCGATACCCGCCAGCATAAATGATAAAACAAGTGTTAGTAAAACTATCTTCCACCTAAACACTTGCTTGGGGCTGAATTGTGTGATGTGTACCATAATCGTTATGCCTAGTGTTCTATTAGATTTCTCCTTAACGTAGAGTAGCTTAAAAATTCTAAATATGCATGTCCCTGCCCCACCTATACGCTTAATATGCTGTATTATTTACGCAATTTAGGGATTTTTTACGTTATTAGGGAATCAAAATGATTCGACCTATCACAGTCAAATCATTTACAAATTTTCTTATCGATTGAGCCTCAAAAGTTAAGAATCCGCCTGCGCTTCCATCTCTAGATAGTCTAAGCGCACCGCATCATCTCTAGAAAGTCCCATGATTTCCAGCATATGCTGAATGCGTTCTGCCTTAATTTCAGCATCAGACAATGACCATGTACGACTCTTGATCTCAATATAGATTTCGTTCAGATTTGGGCGTAACACACGATCTACGTTAACAAAGAACAACACTCCTTGGTAGTGAATGCGCCACCGACGACGTTCTTTTTGTAATTCACGCTGGGTACTGTCATGGAAGTATTCCTGATAAAAACGTAATGGACGATCTGCAGGCGCGATGAAGCGTGAATGAGATAACAACACCGTAGAATTAAAGGCACGTTCTTTTTCTGGCATAGTAAATGTTAGACGAGCGCGTACTTCGCTAATTTCGCCATTATCATCTAACTTACAATCCTCACGATAACGCACTCGCCCCTTATCTTCATCATGAAAGGTAAAATACGTATCATATTGACGGTAATGTACCGTGCGTAAGACCTCAACATCAGGGTGATCAAGCAATTCTTCGATCATTGAAGGATCTTTCAAATGCGCTTTCACCTGAACCTCAAAGCTCTCCGTTTGCTCAAGACCACCAACGGCAACAAGTTTGCTTATCACATCATTTTCATGGACAAGTAAGAACTTATCCACCCGTTCAGCATAGTCATATGCCTGCTGTTTTATATCATCGACATTTACCGTCAATAGTTCACGATCACGCATCATCCATTGACCATTACAAATCACATGGGCGACATCGGTACTTTTACCGGCATAGACAATTTGAGAATATACTAGATCCGGAGAACGATTAAATCGTGGCATATTATGAATAGTATCGGCATCCATCACTATAACATCAGCAAGTTTTCCAGCCTCTAAGCTCCCCGTAACATCGCCGAGAAAGAGTGCCTCTGCGCCCATTCGTGTTGCCATCAACAAAGCCTGTTTTGCAGGTAATGCCGTCGGGTCATTATTAGCAGTTTTGGCCAAGAATGCGGCTAATCGGATTTCCTCAAACATATCGAGGTCATTGTTACTCGCTGGACCATCAGTACCAATGCCGACGGAGATTCCTTGATCTAGCATAGGTTTGGTCGGCGCGATGCCACTTGCCAGTTTTAGGTTACTGCTCGGATTATGCGAAACGGTTGCATCGTTTTGATATAGCATTGCAATATCACCAGCATTCACATGCACACAATGCGCCGCCAGAACCTTTGCATTGAGCAAGCCGGACGATTGCACCCAGGGCACAACACGCATATCGTAATCGCGTACGTTATCTTCTTCTTCTTGCTTAGTCTCTGAAATGTGCATGAGTACCGGCACATCATATTGCAGAGCAAGCTGTGCAGATTTCTTTAATAATTCTTCGGTGCTTGAATACGGCGCATGAGGCGCAACAGCCGGCGTAATCAGAGGATGATCCTGCCATTTTTCGATGTAAGTCCGCGCATATTCCAGACTCTCTTCATAGGAATCGGCATCTGGCGCAGGGAATTTGAGGATTGTTTGCCCTAATACCCCGCGCAAACCGACATCTGCCACCGCTTGTGCAATGTCGCTCTCATAATAATACATGTCTGCAAAGCACGTTACGCCGCTACGGATCGACTCCGCACAAGCAAGCAGCGTCCCCAGACGGCAAAACTCAGGGCTTACGAATTCACGTTCTGTCGGCATAATGTAACCCATCAGCCACACATCCAGACGCAGATCATCCGCTAAACCCCGTAACAGGGTCATCGGTAAATGCGTATGTGCATTGACCAGACCAGGAAGTACGAACTGCCCTTTACAGGAAACAAGTTCATCCGCTTCATATTGTTTGAGTATCGTCTCGCGTTCGCCCACAGCGACAATCTTACTGTCGTGGATGGCAACTGCCCCATCAACAAAGATGTCAAATGCTTCGTTCATGGTAACAACCGTGCCTTCAGCAAGGATGATATCGACATGTTCCATAAACTATAGCCTCCTATATTCATTAAAGCGGGAAAATACCCGCAATCATAACCATCACAAAAATACCGCGCTTAAGGTAAAATTGGCGCTATTGTACACCTTAAGTACACTTTTAGCAGGACACTTAACCTTCATTTAACTGCGGGAGCCTGCCATGCGTCGTCGTTTAGGCACGCTTTTACAAATACGTTTGACCTATCTCATCACCTGTGAAGCAGTACTAATCGCACTGTTCTTTTTGCAATCCCTCCGTTTTTTAGTCGGGAGTCTATATGCTCGGATTGGTAGTGCATCGCTCTACCCTGCACTAGACCCTGCGTTGATTGATCCGAATCTACCCGGACTCATCACACCCGGTACAATCAGCGGAGAGATTAGCTTTCTTGTCTACATGACCGCCCTACCGATTATCGGCGTATTGATCGGGCGTTTTCGCTGGTTACTATTTATCGCGGCAATGATTACTGCGGTAGGGCGCTACATGATGACCGGCGAGATCGGAGGCATATCAGAAACCATCGGTGCCGCAACTGCTGTTGGTGGTGGTTTGCTATATATCACCATGATTATTCGCCATCGTGCCAGCGTTGTACCCTATATGTTTGCGCTAGCACTTGCTGTTGATCAAATCTTCCGTGCCGTTGGCGATACACTTGACCCATCTTGGGACCCAGAATACGCAAGCAGACAACTCATTCTATCACTTGGCGTTATTCTTTTAAGTTTTTTCACCGTTGTACGCCAACAAACCGAAACACAGCCAACGGGCTCAAACATTTCGCAAGATCGCGGATTACTCACCTTGTGGGGTGGTATTGGACTTGGTGGTTTTCTGTTTCTGGAATTGGCGCTACTCACCGTGCCGAATGCCATTATTGGACGTGCAGGCTATAGTGCCTTCACTCCTTATCCCCTGCTGACTCCCCTCTTGATTATTGTCACATTGTTGCCATTAATTCCATGGATACGCGCGCGGGCTGGTCAACTCATCGGCATTTTCGATAGCAATGTACGCGGTTGGGTATGGTTGTTGCTTATCGCATTACTTGTGGTGATCGGCATGCGGACGAGTGGTGTTATCGCGCTCGGCGCATTGGTATTTGCCCAATTCTGTGTCATTCTAGTCTGCTGGTGGTTGGCACGTCCACAAGGTGAAAAAGAACGTAACTTTACCGGATTATGGATGATCGTGTGCATTCTATTCTTCGGTATGTTTGTGGTATTTGACATTTTCACTTTTGAATATGCCTTTGTGCGCGATTTTGCATCAGAAGTGGATTTTCTCAATCCAATTGTTCCCCCGTTACTGCGTGGCTTTCGGGGATTTGGGATCGCGGTGATGCTACTTGCAGTTTTAACCGCAATCCTTCCAATGGTACAAGTCCGACGACGCATCCCATGGCGCGCTGCAGACACCGTACAAAGTGCCTTCTGGTTATTGGTTGTTATCGGCGCAGGAATCGGTGGTGCATTTGCCGCCCGTCCCCCACAAATCGTCGGGGTCAACAATCCCGAACAAATCCGTATAGGCACCTATAATATCCATGCCGGTTTTAATGAATACTTCAACTATGACCTGGAAGCAATCGCACAAACTATCTTACAGAGTGGCGTGGACGTTGTGCTTCTACAAGAAGTTGATGCGGGACGTATTACCAGTTTCGGCGTAGATCAAGTCTTATGGCTTGCGCGTAGAATCGGCATGGATGCCCGTTTTTATGCGACAAACGAAGGGCTACAGGGTCTTGCTGTCCTCTCCCGTGTCGAAATAGTGTTTGACGATGGAAATTTGCTAGAGAGTGTTGGCACGCAAACAGGTTTACAACGCGTACAAATACGCCCGGATGAAAATGTCATCACACTCTATAACACATGGTTAGGGGTGCTGTTGGACGCTGATGGTGAGCGCACTGTGAACGAACAAGAAATTGACCAACAAAATCAGTTGAGCGAGATGTTTACGATCATCGCCGCACAAAATCCGGGCGATCAGCTAGGACGTAGTCGTACTGTCATAGGAGGCACGTTTAACAATGTACCTGACTCCGACCTGCTGGCACGGATGAGAGATTCAGGGTTTAACGATCCATTTGCCGGTATTGCCCTTCAGCAATCCGCAACATATTGGCGTACCGGACAACGTGCCCGCCTCGATTACCTGTGGTTGACACCGCAAATTCGCGCTGTGGGTGCTCTGGTCGTAGAAAGCAACGCATCAGATCATCGACTCGCCTTTGTTGGCATTGATCTGCGTTAATTGCCTGATTACTTGTGAGGAAATTATTCGTTGGTCGCTCGTAACCGATTGCTATAACATTTTGCCTATAAACAAAATCGTGTACCAGTGACCAACCATATATTAACCCAAGCAAATTAGAGCGATAAATCTCCGTTTTTCACCAAATTTAGCGCGGCACGGGCGGCGGATTGTGCCGCATTTCGTTTAGACCTGCCTTTGCCTTTGGCAACCACCTGCTCACCAAGTATGACTTCGACCACAAATTCTTTTTTATGTTCAGGACCTGTGGTGGAGATGGATTTATATTTAGGGGTGATATTATACTCCGCTTGACTCCATTCTTGAAACTGACTACGCGCATCTTTGCTTATCGCTTCATCCATAACCAGTGTTTGAAACTTCGTCAGACGGGGCAACATAAAATCGCGGACAACATCAAGCCCACGATCCAAATACATCGCACCGATAATCGCCTCAAAACCACTACACAGATTGTTTGCCCGTTCACGCCCACCGCTATTTTCTTCACCTTTGCCCATCAACAGCGCCGCACCGACCTGACAATCTAACGCTAACTGCGCCAATGAATCAGTCCGTACCAGCGCAGAACGCACCCGAGTCATCACACCTTCAGACATTTCAGGGTACCGACGATAAAGCATATCTGCAGTGATGAAATCCAGAATAGCATCTCCCAGATACTCTAACCGTTCGTTATCTTCAACAAGATCATCAGCTTGCTCATTGATGTAAGACCGATGGGTGAGCGCCTGCTCAAGCAAATATGGATTCACAAAAGACACACCCAGAACTTCTTGAAATTCCTCAACAGTCATCGCGGTCCTTATTCGAATTTTTTGAACACAAGTGATGCGTTGTGCCCGCCAAAACCGAAGGCATTCGTCATCACAACAGACATCGGCAAATCACGCGCCACATTGGGCACATAATCCAGATCACATTCAGGGTCAGGCTCATGCAAATTGATGGTTGGTGGTGCAATTTGATCGCGCATTGCCACCACACAAATCACAGCTTCTAGCGCCGCGGTCATCCCCATACAATGCCCGGTCATACTCTTAGTCGAACTAATCGGAATTTTGTAGGCATGATCCCCGAAAACGGCTTTCACCGCCATCGTTTCCATGACATCATTCAGATCTGTAGCAGTGCCGTGTGCGTTAATGTAATCCATCTGCTCAGGGTTGACCTTAGCATCGTTGAGCGCCTGATTGAGTGCTCGTACCGCACCTGTTGCCTCAGGGTCAGGTGCAGTCACATGATAGGCATCAGATGTTGACCCGTAACCGACCAACTCGGCTAAGATATTCGCGCCACGAGCTTTTGCACTTTCCAACACTTCAAGGATCATCACGCCAGCGCCTTCACCGAAGACCAGACCACTGCGATCTTTGGAGAACGGGCGCATTGCTTCTTCAGGCTTATCATTCACGCGAGATGCCGCGCCAATACGATCAAACACCGCTAAACCCAATGGAACGATAGGTGCTTCGCCACAACCGGCAATTGCACGGTCTATTCTCCCCATACGGATCAGATCAAATGCGTGACCAATACAATCAGCACCAGTCGCACAGGCAGAGGTCGGTGTATACGACGGTCCCGTACCCTTAAATGCGATGCTGATCATATCGCTACCACCATTGACCATCAGCATTGGGATGCCAAATGGCGTTACACGGCGCAGGTCTTGCGCTTTCTCCACTTTCAATACCTGATTAATCAGACTCTCCACACCGCCAACAGCAGACCCAACAATTACACCTGTTGTTGCAGACATTTCATCTGTGATTTCAAGCCCGGACTGTTCGATTGCCTGATGTGCCGCCGCGTAAGTAAATAATTGATAGCGATCACGACGACGTAATTCTTTTTTATCGACGTATTGTAGCGGTTCCCAATCTTTCGCTTCCCCTGCAATCTTTATTGCATGGTCACTGGCATCATAGCGTTCGATTGGGGCAATGCCACTTTCCCCCGCTTTCATTGCCTCCCATGTGGATTCGACATCACCGCCAACAGGAGAAACTGCTCCCAACCCGGTGATAACGACTCGTCTTGTCATTGCATGACCTCCTGCGCTGTAATTATCTTTGAGCAAATTAATTTACACCGACGATAACAAAAATGGTTGTAACATACCCCGTCCCAAATTTCCATAATACACTAACTACTCCGCACGATCAGTAGAATTCGGGGTATAGTCTCCCTCAATCCAGGTCTGTCCATCAGGGCTAATTTCTTTTTTCCACACCGGCACAATTTCTTTCAGGCGATCAATCCCATAACGCGCGGCTTCAAAACAACCATCATCACGATGAGCGGATGAACAGGCAATCAAAATAGTATTTTGTCCAACATTCAACGCGCCGATACGCTGAATAATAGCGATCCCTTGAACTTTATCCCACTGCCCTCGTATTTCGTCCGCAACCTGTTTCATTTTAGCAATCGCCATCGGTTCATACGCTTCGTATTCAAGCACCTCTGTGCGCGGCAAGTGCCCTACTTTATCAGTCTTACCACGCACAAAACCGCTAAAAAGACAAACAGCACCTGTTTCTGATGTGGTAATGCTGTGAATAATATCATCATGGTTGATAGGTTCAGTCGCCAACTTAAAGATCTCTGGCGCACTTGCCCCACCACTCCCCCCACTAACTGGCGGGAAGAATGCGACTTCATCTCCTTCTCTGATTTCGTCAGAATCAAACGCATATTCACGGTTGATCGAAGCGAGCGATGCCTTGATATTTGCTTCAGCGTCAGGGAATTTTCCAGACATTGCCTGCTTAACATCGTGCAATGTCGCGCCATCCTCAACTTTTAGTGTGATCTTATTCGTACCGACAATGTCTTTTATGGTCGCAAACAGTAAGATATTGATCTCCACGATGCTTAACTCTCTTCCTCATCAGCCATATAATCACCATGCTGACCGCCACGTTTTTCTAGCAGGTGAATATCGCTGATTCGCATTTTCCTGTCAACAGCCTTCGCCATATCGTATACAGTCAGCGCGGCAATGTTAACAGCAGTGAGTGCTTCCATCTCAACACCTGTTTTTCCGGTGGTGTGCGCGAATGCGGTAATCCTCACCGCATTCGCAGTCTCGTCCAAAATAATATCAACACCAATTTTGTTCAAAGGTATCGGATGACATAATGGAATTAATTCAGATGTACGCTTCGCCGCCATAATTCCTGCGATCCGCGCAACCGTTAGTACATCGCCTTTTTTGAGCGTCCCCGCTTTTATCAATCGCAAAGTTTCCGGTTTCATGTAGACCGCACCACTGGCAATTGCTACGCGATCTGTTACGGGCTTCGCACCAACATCGACCATATCAGCGCGTCCATGTTCGTCAAGATGTGTGAGTTTCTTATCCATATTTTCTCCTAGCCACCTTATTATAACCCACAAAAAAACCACCCAAAGCAGGTGGTTTCATAGTGACTAGACGTGGCATATCGGGGGCAATCTTACCCCGATGATTGTGTGCGTAAAGCCCCAATCGTTTCGCAAGCGGGGCAACTACCATCCGGGCGAATGATCGCATACCCACCCTGCGGATCGTCATCAAACCGTTGAAAATCTATATTCCAGATAATCAACATATCAACAGGTAATCGTGTGTAATCTGCGGCAATCTGTATCGCTTGCGCTAGCCATTCTGCTTGTTCCATCAGAGTTGTGCCCCCTGCCCAGCCAAAATTCGGGTTCAGTGGCTCGTCAAAGCCATCCGGCGATAGATAACCTAGCTCAGTGAAGCACAATGGAATGCCCGTATTACGAAATGGAAAGCCAACCCGTTCCAGCATAAGTGGCAAATAACGTGTCGGATAATTATCTGCACGCGGATCACCACCTGAGAGATTGGGCGGAATCACACCTTCGTTGTAATGAATACCAATGCAATCCGCATAATCCGCCGCACCCGCATTGACCATACCCTGATAATATCTGTCATCATTCCAGACACGATCAGAGCCAAACGCGCCTTCCGCACCCGTTGGTGCAAGCGCACCTGTGATGACCATAATATCGGGGTTGACCGCTTTGATGGCGGCATGTGCCTGACTCAACATCTCAACATATGCAACCGGATTGATACGCCCACGGGGCCATTCACGGTCAAGATTCATCTCATTCCAAACTTCAATAGCACCAGGGTCTAACGTAGCGACTTCCGCCAGAAATCCTGCAAAAATCGGGTAATAGTCATCACCAAGTTCAGTTAATTCATCTACATCACCCAAAACGCTCAATAACACCTGAAAACCAGCTTCATGGCTATCATTGATCCGATCACGTACCACATTAAGCGCATTCGTGTCGTTAATGCTATAGGGAATTTGCCACTTCACCCATGTCAGACCTGTTTCACGCATCAAATCCTGTGTTTCTTCAGTGAAGAACACCACATGCCCGCCAACGTCAAGCGGAAGATCGTTCTCAATGTCTGTCGGTGGTGGAATCAATTGCAATGGTGGTGGTCCGGCGAAAACCACATCATCCGGTGGTGAGACGATGACACCAACCTGCTCTTGCGGTGTCACCGTTGTCCCGTTAGCCACAGTGATCGGAGCCAATGTATAGTACACACTACGTCCATCAAGCAACACCACATGCACCCGTAATTGATAATTATCATCTGGATAGGCGACAGTTACCCAATCCGCAAGTACTCCTTCAACGATAGGTGTGGTCGCCGGTAATGAAATAGGTTGCCATTGTATAGGCGCATCACTATCAGGGTTATAAGGTGCAATTTCAAGGAAATAACTTTGCAATCCTTCCGGGTTCACCGACCCTGTTATTTGTACTGTCTCAGATACGACGGATGTCTCAGGATTCCAGTCAATACTGATTGGTGGTGGTGTGTCCTGCGCCATCGCAACAGATACTATACATAGCATAACACCTAGAATAGGTAGTAATTTTTGCATCAATAAAATCCTTTCAGTAAATAGCACGCCTGTCATGGTTTTAGCATATAGTGCAACGCTATTTTGCATATGTGACAGGGAAAATATCGGTTAAGTGAGTGTTTTTCCGCTACAAGTGTAAGCACACATCACTTGAAGCTCAACCTATGATGAGACAACGCCCGATCTATTTTGCATATTTTATTCTGATGTTCAGGCGGTATACTACATAACTACATAAACATTAAATTACGAACACATTCAGGGAGAAGCCACCTGTGAGTATTTTCAATCGCGGCTTGTCAAAAACGCGTAAATCGTTTTTCGGGCGGATCGCCACAATGCTTGGCAACACCGAAATTGAAGAAGATACATGGGATGATGTTGAAGCCATCCTTATCCAAGCGGATGTTGGTGTTCCAACCACGTTGGCAGTTATCGATGAACTGAAATCGCGTGGGATTACCAAAACTGACGAACTCCAAACCCAATTGCGTGAGGTTCTTGCGAGTATGTTGCGCTTTCCACCACCACCCAATATTAGTGGGCGCGAATTATCGATTGTATTGATCGTAGGGGTAAACGGCTCCGGCAAAACGACCTCTATCGGCAAATTAGCCCATCGTCTCCACACGGTTAATCAGCGTCGTGTCATGCTTGCCGCCGGTGATACCTTCCGCGCCGCCGCCATCGACCAACTTAAGTTATGGGGTGAACGTGCTGATGTTCCCGTTGTCGCCAACAACCCGGGGTCTGATGCCGCCGCAGTGGTCCATGATGCTACAGCCGCCGCCAAAGCACGCGATTACGATCTGTTATTGATTGATACCGCCGGACGGTTACACAATAACTACAATCTGATGGAAGAACTCGCCAAGATCCGTCAAGTTTCTGATAAAGTTGTGCCCGGCGCACCCCACGAAGTTTGGCTGGTGCTTGATGGCACGACCGGGCAAAATGCCATGCAACAGGCAAAGAAATTCAAAGAATTGATAGATGTTACCGGGGTAATCATCACAAAATTAGATGGCACGCCCAAAGGTGGTATGGTCTTCTCGGTCTTCAATGATCTTGACCTACCCGTGCATTATATCGGGCTTGGCGAAGGTATCCATGATCTTGTCCCGTTTCAACCAGAAATCTTCGTCAAAAGCCTGTTCGACGAAAATTAATTACAAGAAGCAAAACATAATCATCATGACTTGAAGAGTAGAAACAATCACCAGTTTTCAGAATACAAAAGTTAAACAAGTCCGAAAACTGCGCGATAAAAAATGGCGCGAACGGGATCACCTGTTCGTTATTGATGACATACGTGACTTGAAGCGCGCACTCGCATGTGGTTATAGTGTGGAACACCTGTTTTATTGTCCAGAGATCGACACTGACGGCGACATACATGCGCTACCGGATACGCTGACACGTTATGATGTTCCAGCAGATATTCTAAACAAAATCAGTTATCGCAATACCCCTTCGTCTGTGGTGGCGGTTATGCAACAACCCGTCATCAAGACGGTACAAATGTTGGAATCAATTGCTTCAACGCTCATATTAGGCATAGTCGGACTAAGAAAACCGGGGAATATTGGCGCGTTACTTCGCACTGCGGATGCGACAGGTTTTAAAGCCATCTTATTGATAGACTCCGCACTCGATCTCTACAATCCAAATATCATCCGCAGTAGCACCGGCGCAATCTTCTTGAACAACATCTACACGGTCACCAGCGAAGAAGCAATCGCATATTTTGAACAACAAAATTATCAAGTTGTCGCGGGTATTGTTGATGGCGATACACCCCTGACTACCGTCGATTTTAGCCGGAATAGCGCGGTGATGCTCGGTACAGAAGATATTGGTCTCGATGAATTCTGGCAATCAAACTGCGATATTCGGGTAAAAATCCCAATGGTAGGCGATGTGACGGATTCGTTTAACGTTTCCGTTTCTGGTGCAATATTCATGTACGAAGCCCTGCGTCAAACGCACACCACCTAAGAAAGGAGTATCGGTTAATCATATTTGGATTAGCCACTCACATCATGTCTGTACAAACTGATGAACTCATAAAGATGAAAACTGAGATTGACGGGCTTGCGGAACGGTTAAGCATAACAACCAAAACCACAAAAGCTGGCAATCTCGAAAAACAAGCGGCAGACCCAACTTTTTGGGATGATCCAGAAGCCGCACAAAAGATCATGCAACAAATGTCGAAGCTCAAAAATGAGGTCGAGCCCTGGCATAAGATCCAAGCGCGTATTAATGATGCGCTGGAACTCGCCGAACTCGAAGACGGAGAACTTGCGGGCGAACTGGATACGGAGATCAGCCAATTACAGAAAATGGTTGAGAAAATGGCGTTTCGAGCCATGCTTTCTGGTCCATACGACAACGAAGATGCCGTGCTCGCGATCCATGCTGGCGCAGGTGGCACAGATTCGCAGGATTGGGCAGAGATGATGGAGCGTATGTACATCCGTTGGGCTGAACAAAACGGGTACAAAATTGATGTCCTTGACCGTAGCGATGGCGAAGAAGCAGGCATCAAAAGCGTCACGATGAGCATTAGTGGCAATTTTGTTTACGGTTATCTTCAAAGCGAACAGGGTGTACATCGCCTCGTCCGCTTGAGTCCATTTGACTCCGCAAGTCGCCGCCATACATCATTCGCCAAAGTAGAACTCTGGCCCGATATTCAAGATGACATCGACATCGAAGTGCTAGATAAGGACTTACGCGTAGACACCTATCGTGCGAGTGGTGCCGGTGGCCAACATGTGCAAAAGAACGATACTGCTGTTCGTATGACACATATTCCGACTGGCATTGTTGTGCAATGTCAAAATCAACGGAGTCAATTACAAAACCGTGACCGTGCCTTACAGATGCTGAAAGCGCGCTTGCTAGAAATTGAAATGCAGAAACAACAGGAAGAACTTGCAGAACTGAAAGGCGAAAATGTGGATGCCGGTTGGGGCAATCAAATTCGCTCGTATGTGTTGCACCCTTATCAAATGGTCAAAGACCTGAGAACCACGCACGAAGTCGGTAATGTCAACGCCGTTTTGGATGGCAGGTTGAATGACTTCATGGAAGCTTATCTTAAATGGAAGATCGACTCTTAAGCGTATTCTCGTGATTTTTGATACACTTATGAAACGTTTCTGTGACGATAAGGCGCTATAGTAGAAATCATCATCGAATATTTCGTTAATTTTAGAGAGGACATCAACCCATGAGTGAAGAATTCGAACAACAATTAGCCTCTTTGCGCCGTAAATTTGATAGTACACGCGAAGATGCGGGTTTTGAAGATATTTCCCGCGAGCTGGGCGAACTGACAGCCGCTGTCAACAGCCTGCCAAATGATGTGGAAGAAATTCGTAGTCGTGGTTATGCCTTCCGTTCATATCTTGAAAATAAAGCAGAAGTTCTCAACAAAAATTGGGATGACATTCGCCGTGACGCACAACGAGCTATAGATGATGAGCGTCAACGTCTACGCCGCGAACTTTATGAGATTGAAAATAAAGTGGACGGTGCAGAAGATAGCGGTGGCGGTTTCATGAAAAAGGTTACCGTTAATCTGGATGGTATCGAGAGCGAAGTTGATGAACTCGAGAGTCGCGTCAGTGCCGCAGAACGGCGCATCAGAAACAGCTACGAAACGATGGGTAATGATATCAACAGCACAATTCGCCAGATTGAACAAATAAACTGGTTTATGGACGAAAAAGACGAAGCCAGCTTTGAATTCCTCGCCGGCGAAGCGGTATTTTTAGTCGCCAAAGCCGAGTGGGTGGTAACGGGCAAGGGTAAAAAAGACCCGGATGGTCTACTCTATTTAACAGATCAACGCTTATTGTTTGAACAGAAAGAAACCACTGGCAAGAAATTGGGATTGTTTGGTGGCAAGAAGGAACAGGAGTTGGAGTGGGAACTACCACTGACGACAATTGACACCGTTGAATACGAGAACAAGGGGCTGATGGGCGGCAAAGACATGCTCAACTTTACACTTGGTTCAGGAGCGCCCTTCCCCACACTGACCATTGAAGTCAAAGGTAGTGCTGATAACAAATTCTGGGTGAAGCAGATCCAACGTATGAAGACAGGCGAAGCCAGTGACGAACGTGCAATCGAGCCGGATGCAGAACTGGTAGAAGCCCTACGCAACGCGCCCACCAGTTGTCATGTATGCGGCGCGACACTGCCCAAGATCATGCAAGGGCAATTGCAGGTGGAGTGTGAATACTGTGGTGCGGTAGTACGCCTGTAATACTTGACAGAATCCTCAAACGGGGCTAAGATGTTCTAGTTGCCATAGGACAAAACTTAGCCTCCCCAATATCCTTGACAAGTTTCGTCATAAAACGTATAATCATATTTCTATGGTTAAATTTCCTGTACACCTCAAACAAACTTCAGCGGTAGAATGATTCTACGCGCTGTCTTGGTGTCTATAGCAGGAGTTCGCATTGAAGGTGACCTAAAATGAGTCACCAATCCTTATTCCGTGAAAGTCCCCTAAAATCCCTTATAGTTGTGTCTAGCGCAGGAGGTACGCCTTGGAGGCGAAAGAATTCAGTGCATTGCGCATTAGTCTGGCTTCAC
>DAOTXB010000784.1:0-1713 GCA_034435575.1 Anaerolineae bacterium | reverse complement strand
GAAATGGGGTGGGGTAATGCCATGCGCTATCTGTTGACCGGTGACGACTTCAGCGCGGCAGATGCTTACCGCATGGGGATGATTCAAGAGGTGGTGCCGGTGGGTGAACAGCTCGACCGCGCCATCGCTATCGCCCGAACCATTGCTGAACAGGCACCACTCGGCGTATATGCCACCCTAAAATCTGCCCGAATCGTGATGGATGCCATCGAAGCGGAAGCAAAAACACGCCTCATGCCAGACATCATCCCGATCATGCAATCTGAAGATGCGGAAGAAGGCGTACAATCCTTCGTGGAACGCCGTAAAGCTGAATTTAAAGGACGATAATCAAATGACTCTACGTTTTGACCATGCCATCATCGCCGTCAACGATCTTGAACAGGCAACGGAGGATTACAAAGCACTCGGCTTTAACCCCCTTTATGGCGGTGTCCATGCTGGCGGGGGTACCCACAACGCATTGATCTATTTTGCGGATGGCAGTTACCTTGAACTACTCGCCCCTACCGGTAAAGAGCCACAGGACAACGCACCGGATTTCACCACATTATTGCAAAAAGGCGAGGGCTTGATCGGGTATGCACTTGGTACTGATGATCTCAATGCCACCGTCAAACAATTACAGGCTAATGACCTCCCCATTGACGGGATCAGCGAAGGTGGGCGCAAACGACAAGATAATGTTGAGCTTCGCTGGAAATCTGCCGGAATCGCCCGGAGCATGTCGCCATTTTTTATCGAAGATGTGACTCCGCGTAATCTGCGTGTGCTCGATACCACCGAAGCAACCACCCAGCCCAACGGCATCACCGGTATTTCTGGCTTACATGTCGTGGTTAATCATGACCTTGCCCGCCGTTATGAGCAAATTTTCGGCGTTCCACAGGGCGAATATCGGCTAAATGACGGCGTGATACTCCATTTGATCGCACCCGATAATGACGAGCTTAAAGGGTATGCTGATTTACGCGGGGATGCGCCCTTCGCGCTTTATCTCAAAGGGGAAGCGGGGTTGATGTTTCATCTGGC
Source organism: Anaerolineae bacterium (assembly GCA_034435575.1). Classification (GTDB taxonomy): domain Bacteria; phylum Chloroflexota; class Anaerolineae; order Aggregatilineales; family Phototrophicaceae; genus JAVJSU01. Next base: position 681 of record DAOTXB010000784.1, on the reverse strand, counting down.
ACAATCCCACAACGCCCGTCTATTTGTGGGTTGACCGTATGCTGGACTGGTTAATTATTGGTGGCGGGATACATGGTACGGCGATTTCACACGAACTCGCAAATCGGCGTAAAGTGCCCCGCCACACGGTGCGCGTGCTAGACCCACACCCCGAACCATTAGCATTGTGGAAACAATTTACCGCGAATACAGGCATGCCCTATCTGCGCTCACCGATGGTACATCATATCCATTATGATCCCTGGTCAGCGCGGACATTTGCACAGACCCGCAAGGGGCGCGAATTATTCGACACGATTCCCCTGTACGAACGTCCATCATTAACGTTTTTCAACGCTTACTCAGACTACGTGATTGACCACTACCATCTACATGATCTACGATTGACCGGACGCGCTATCGGCTTAAAACGCCTTATAGATGGCTGGCAGGTAGAAACGACTGAGGGCGCATTAACGGCGAAAAATGTCGTGTTAGCAATGGGCGCGAGTGAACAACCACACATCCCCGACTGGGCACGGGGACACGATGGGGTTACGCACATTTTTAGTCCTGAGTTTGATCGCACCACGCTACCGGAGCGAGTGGTGATCGTCGGCGGGGGCATTAGTGCGGGACAATTGGCGCTCAAGTTAGGTGAAGAAGGGCATGAAGTCACGCTGTTGAGCCGTCATGCGTTCC
>DAOTXB010000783.1:0-3844 GCA_034435575.1 Anaerolineae bacterium | reverse complement strand
GGAATCAGCCGAAAAGCGGTCGCCAAGCGCATGATGGATACCTATTTGCCACAGGTCTTTAACCATTATTATTTCCATGCAGACCCGCATCCGGGCAATCTGTTTGTGTATCCCTTGCCTGTTGATGATGAAAATGCTGATTTTGGCGAAGAAGGTCGCCCCTTCTATTTGATCTTCATTGACTTTGGCATGGTCGGTTCGCTCACACGTGAAATCGCCGATGGCATGGTGAGCACACTCTCCGCCGTGTTAACCCGTGACCCGCGCAAGTTGATCCAAAGTTATGTGCGCCTCGGGTTCATTTTGCCCGGTGCGGACATAAGCCGTATTGAAGAAGCCACCCGCGCCGCTTTTGATCAGGTGTGGGGAATGAACATGACCGACATGCGCGATGTCGATTTCAAACAGATGGAAGACCTCGCCAACGAATTTTCTGATTTGATCTTCGACATGCCGTTCTATATCCCACAGGATTTCCTGTATTTAGGACGTACGATCAGCATTTTGAGTGGGATGACCACCAGCCTAGACCCTGATTTTAACCCCTGGAATGAGCTACAGCCTTACACCGAAATTTTGATCGCACGCGGGTTCGGCATTAATGTTGACGACAGCACCAAACGCCTAACACTCGGTAACGCCGTTGGCGGGTTACTGCGCGGACAGGGCACGAACGTCTTGCGTGAATTTGGCGGGCAATTGCTCCAGAATCCAGTCACACGGGCAGATCGTGTGTTACAGCGTGTGGAAGATGGCGACATCCAGGTGACGACCAACCTGAGCATCGCGCATCGTCAACAGTTGCGTAAGATCGAAAAAGAGAGCAAACGCACCGGACGTTCGGTCTTTTTTGGTAGTCTCCTGGTCTCATCAACCCTGCTCTATACCAATGGGGACACCACGCTAGCGACAATCGGCTTTGTGGTGACAGGCTTAACGCTAGTCATCGGCTTCTTTAAGGATGTGTAACGAACTTAGCACGCTTAAATCTGACCGGCTGAATGCCCGTAAGCTATGTATAATGATTCTATGGTTTCCTCATAACTAGAATGCACTGATCGTGGAGACTAAACGACTTATGGCAAGTATACGCAGTATCACCTATACACCGGACTCAATTGAACGCCGTCCAAAAGACCGTTTCGCCCGTGTTGCGGTGCAATCCGTCAACTTGGTCGCCGGTTATGGCATCGCCGGAGATCGTAAAGGTGGGCATCCACGCCGTCAGATCAACATTCTAGGGCAAACAACGCTAGACACACTGACGAATCGTGGCGTTGATACGGCACCGGGCGCGATGGGCGAGCAAATGGTCATCGCGGGCATTGATGTCGATAATTTAACCCCCGGTACACGTTTAACATTCGGCGCAAAGGCAGAGGTTGAAGTGACCGAATTACGCGGTGGTTGTATCCGTCTTGAGCAAATACAGGATGGGGACAGTGCCCTATTTGATGGTCGTCTGGGTGTGTTGGTACGTGTGCTGGTCGGTGGCGATGTTTTTGTCGGGGATGAGGTGATCGTACACACACCCATAAAGGAAGTCGATTATGTCTGAATATGTGACAGTTGAAATTGAACAGACATCTGACCCGAATGTGATCGACATCATCGTGAACCAAACGCTTACGCAAGCTGATGAAGAAGTGTATGCCAACCCCGCCGCCGGTGATGAAGGCTCCACCCTCGCGCAAACCCTCTTTATCGGTGTCGATGGTGTACGCGCCCTGACCATTACCGAAGATACCCTCACCATGACCCGTGATCCCGATGTGACATGGGAAGAACTGGTTGACGAAGTGCGTGATGTTCTGCGCGATTTCTTCCTGTAACGTTTCCCCACTATTTTGCGTATAACAACATAGGCATCTCTATGCACGCCGTTGTAATGCGACGATAAAGCAACGCTAACAAACTTTTATGACGCGCTAAAGTAAAATATGCTAGGATAAGATCATAAACTGAAAGGAAGCGAGCACGCACGCTGGTGAAAACGCTGACCTTTACCGAAAAATCTAGCAGATTATTGGCGATGGTTGCTAATGATTGCCGGATACCTATTTTGTATAGTGACTATACGCGGTATGGTCGGTGGTAACACAATTAAGCCTGTCTGTTCTGAAAGTATAACAATGAGTGAAAATAACAATATTCCCACAGAAGACAACCTGAACACACCGGAAAATCAACCGGCTGAGACTAACAACGATAAACCCGCTAGCCCTCAGCCCCCTGTCGAAGATCAACGCATGGGACAACGCCTTGAGCGTCTGGGTGGTGAACCGGCACCGGTGATTACGCCGGAGGAGTTCGCACGCCTGCAAAAAGCGGGTCAGGTACACATCGACTCACGTGGGCGTGTACAGACCAGCCGTCGTAGCGATGCTGAGGCGGGCGTTTCCTTGCGTAAACGAAGAGCGTGGTATGTCTATTGATAAATCGTTAACCCGTCCGCTAATTGACTTGCTGAATCAGCAGGATAAATTGGGGAATGACAAAATTGAAGCGGCGTTCGCGGAAGTCCCACGACACGTTTTCATCCCAAAAGCAACGCTTGACGATGTGTATGCTGATAAGTCCATCGTCCTGCAATACGATGACAATGATGAAGCACTCAGCTCATCCATTATGCCGAGTATGCTGGCACAGCTGCTCGACCAACTGGCGCTCGAACCCGGTCAAAATGTGCTAGAAATTGGCGCGGGTAGTGGTTATTTTGCTGCCTTGCTCCGGCATGTATTAGGCGAATCGAGCACGGTAACATCCATCGAAATTGACCGCGAAATGGTCAAAGTAGCGACAAAAAATCTGCAAAAATTGGGCTTTCGTAATATCAACATCGTCCACAGCGACGGCGCGAACGGCTATGCACCCCGCGCATCGTATGACCGCATCGTGTCTACAGTCGGCGTGTGGGATATTCCCGATATGTGGATTCAACAACTTAAACCGAATGGTCGCCTTGTTGTACCGATCTGGCTAGATGGCTTACAGGTCATCGCCACATTTATTAAACAGGGCGAACACATGCTCATAAGCGACTGGAATTCATCGGGCGCGTTTGTTTACATGCGTGGCATTGCCTCCGGTCCAAAAGTGAGTAAGCGCGTGGGGAGCACCTCATTACGCCTGTATGCTGATGACATCAAGAATATTGATACGATTGCGTTACATTCGCTCCTCTCAGAAGATCATGATTATTGCCATTTGAGCAAAATACTGGCAAACGAGGAATACTGGTACGGTGCATTACCCTACCTGATGTTACGCGAACCGAAAGATGCCGTCTTTGCGCTGTATAGTGTCATGGATAATCAAAAGGCTTATGGGTTGGATGGTGAAGGCTTCGCGTTTTTGACCGCAGGAAGTGCCTGCTTTGTACCGTATTTTGGGCTGGGCAACACCCATTGTTATGCGGGTGCAGATGCATTCCTGACCGTCGAAGACTTGCTGAATCAGTGGGATGCAGAAGGTCGCCCCGGCTTAGATCGTTTGCGTTTGGGGCTATACCCCAGACCCGGTAGCCGCCCACAGATCGAAACAGGCAAACTTTATGAACGGCACAGCCACTATCTCCATGTCTGGCTAAACACTGACCCTCAATCTGACCAATAACGGATGCACAGCCGAACCCTATGAACAAACCCACCGACTATCCAGAGATCACCGTGAGTGTCATTCGTGATGCGCTGACATTGCCAGGTTTTGATTATGTGCCGGCACAATTACGCATGGCACCCGATCCTCGGGGGATTACTGCGGAAGAAGCCGAAACACCGCCCAAGCAAGCGGGCGTGTTGACCCTGTTTTATCCTGATGCGGATGGTTTGCACATCACACTCAC
>DAOTXB010000782.1:0-12408 GCA_034435575.1 Anaerolineae bacterium | reverse complement strand
GATCGTGGACGTTTTGAATCGAATGTTGAGGCAGTTAGGTTAGTCATGGCTGTTTCCTGTAAATTCTTTTTGGTCGGTGAGCCGTTCAATGATGGTTTGACCGATTGTGAATCATGTGCGTCAAACAGCGCGCGTATCCACACCCTTTTCATCAAGGCATTGTCATCGGGTGCGTGTTGTGTGCTAACAAGATCATGCAGTAGGTTGACCGTATCCGGTTCCAGATCAACAGGTGGTGGCGCATCTATATTGCGAATGAGGGCATCAAGATAGGCATCAATTTGCTTTGCCTGATGTGTCTCATAATCGTTCATCGCAATTCCTCCAGATATAATGCTCGTAATCGTTTGATAATTCGGTGAAGCCTAACTCGTACTGCGCCGGAAGAAAGACCAAGTGTCTGACCGATTTCTTCCGAAGTAAGCCCTGCATCAATTTTCAAAGACAGTAGGGATTGGTCATCAGCCGTGAGTGTGGCAACGATCTTGCGGATTGCCTCAGCGCGTTCTTCGCTGAGAATCGATTCTGTCGGGGAATGTGTATGATCGATAATCTCAAGTGCAGACGCATCGAGAGAAATGCGTGGTTTGCGGTCACGATAATGATTAATTATTGCATTGTGTGCAATTGTAAATAGCCATGCACGTACAGACCCGCCGCGATATGCCTCTACACTGCGTAGCGCCCGTGCAAAGATCAGACTGGTCATATCTTCAGCTTCCTGCATGTCGTTTAACCGTCGCAGGCAATAACCATACACAAGTGGAAAATAACGCGCATATAACGGAGAGAATGCACGCAAATCCTTACACGCCTGGTGCATGTAGTGGCGCTCTTCATCTGCTAGATCGTTAAACTGAGACATGCTCATCGGTAAAACATCCGGATTCATCACGCGTTCAACCCATTTTTTGAACGTCACTTATTAAAGACACATAACGACGCCCAGTGTTACAAATTGATGCGTCTGTTAAATACAAAAAACGACGAGCCGTGTGACTCGCCGTTCGATAAAGCATCATCAATGTGTACGTTGTGCTGATTTACGTGACTCGGTGGCACGCAACCCAGTGACCGGGGGATACCTCGATCAGGTCAGGATCAGGTGGTATACCGCACAGATCAAACGCGACCGGGCAACGGGTGTTGAAGTTACAGCCTGCCGGTGGATTCGCAGGACTGGGCAGATCACCCTGAAGGATGATGCGCGTCCGTTGGGCTTCTACGTCAGGATCGGGCACAGGTACCGCAGACAATAAGGATTGTGTATACGGGTGAAGCGGGTTGTCATAGACATCATCGGTGGTGCCGAGTTCGACAATTTTACCAAGATACATTACCGCGACACGGTCACAAATATGGCGCACCATCGATAAATCATGCGCGATAAACAGATAGGTCAGGTTCAATTCTTCCTGAAGGTCTTCCAGCAAGTTCACTACCTGCGCTTGAATGGATACATCCAACGCAGAAATCGGCTCATCAGCAACGATGAAGGTGGGGTTGAGCGCGAGTGCGCGGGCGATACCAATACGCTGACGTTGACCGCCGGAAAATTCGTGCGGATAACGGTTAATATAATAGGGGTTTAAGCCCACACGTTCTAGCAGACCTTCCACATATTCCTGACGATCTTTCCGCCCCATCACATTATGGATGAGCAATGGTTCAGAAACGATATTACCTACGGTCATACGCGGGTTCAACGAAGCAAACGGATCCTGGAAGATGATCTGCATACGTTTACGCATCTTACGCAGTTCTTCACCCTTCATCGTGGTCAGTTCTTTACCTTCAAAGACGACTGAGCCTTCTGTCGGGCGATACAATTGCAGAACGGTACGTCCGGTGGTGCTTTTACCGCATCCGGATTCGCCCACAAGACCGAGTGTTTCGCCCTTATAAACGTCGAACGAAACACCATCAACCGCTTTCACCGCACCCACCTGGCGCTGAAGGATCAAACCGGCAGTAATCGGGAAGTGCTTTTTCATCCCCTTAAGGCTGAGGATCACCTCGCGGTCATCTGTTTGTTGTTGTTGTGCTTGTACGTCGGGACTAACCATTGTTCGCTACCTCTTTTTCCTTCTCTAATTCCTCGCGCAGATCATACCATGCGGCAACCATATGTTCCGGGTGTCCATCTCTAACAGGTTGCAGTTCGGGCATTTCTTCCCGACAGCGCTCGGTACGATATGGATTACGTGGCCAGAAGGGGTCGCCCTTCGGTTCAATACGCATATCAGGCGGTGAACCCTCGATCTGTACGAGACGACGCTCACCCGTTTTGACATCCAAGCGTGGGAGCGAATTTAACAAGCCCAGTGTGTAAGCGTTACGTGGATCTCTAAACACAGCGTCAATTGGACCACGCTCCACAATGCGCCCGGCATACATCACCTGAATGGTATCCGCAATACCGGCGACCACACCAAGATCGTGTGTAATCCAGACAATCGCCATGCCTAGTTCGTCTTTAAGTTGTTTAATCAACTCAATAATTTGTGCTTGAATGGTTACATCAAGCGCGGTTGTGGGTTCATCAGCGATCAGCAATTTAGGATTACAGGACAGTCCCATCGCAATCATCACACGCTGACGCATCCCACCAGAGAATTGGTGTGGGTAGTTATCCAGACGATTACGTGCATCTGGAATACCGACCATATCCAACAATTCTGCGGCGCGATTATTCGCCTGCGTCTGGTTCATGCCCATGTGCAATTTGAGCGATTCGGTAATTTGTGTGCCAATGGTCAACACCGGGTTGAGCGAAGTCATCGGGTCCTGAAAGATCATGGCGATCTCTGAACCACGGACGAGGCGCATCTCCTCTTTAGACAGTTTCAAGAGGTCTCGCCCCTGAAAAATCACCTCACCACTTTCGACCTTACCGGGAGGGGATGGGATCAACCCCATGATGGAAAGGGAGTGTACACTTTTACCACTACCACTTTCTCCGACGACACCGAGGGTCTCGCCTTCCATCAAATCGTAGGATATACCGTTGACAGCGTATACTGTACCTTCTTGTGTATAGAACCTCGTGACGAGGTCTTTAACCTGCATTAGTGCGCCCAAAAGACATGCCCTCCTTAAATGATAATTGCCTAATTTGTTTATTTTAACCCATGCTATTTGAGGTTAAGAGTTTGCAAAATAATCGCAACCTTGTCAAGCGAGACAGGTTACACGCTTTACAAGCATAATTTTGTGTAGTTTGAACAAAGCACGACAATCTGAGGGATAGTGTATATCTTTTTGTTACACAAAACCATCATTTGAATATTTTTTTACGAAATTTGCCTATGATTGAGGATGAATAATCCCCCGCGAATGTGGTGCGAGGGATCATTTATCGACCATTTTATGCGTATCGCTTAACCGGGTATTTCCATCGTGACAGGTTTCACCATACCCTTTAGCAGGCGTTCCATCGCCATGGTGTTACTACATACGCCTCTGCTTTTGAAATAGGGGTTATCGCAATCCCAGGTGCCGTCTTTGTAGGTAATGTTAAATGTGTTGTGTCCCCCCTCAAATGAGGCATCGAAGGAGGTAAATTGGATACGATCAGTTTCTTCTGCATATTGCTTAGATTTTTCGACATCGCTCACGACATTTTGCCCGTTTGCATACTGCAAGCGTTCCCGTTTGAGCATGGGACTGAGCAGGCGCTCCATCGTCATAATATGCGGGCAAATGCTATATTTTTCAAAACCAGGGCAAGAACAATGCCATCCTTCTGCATTTAGCGACATTTGGTAGTCGTTATTACTACCACGGAATTTGAGAACGAAGCTATTAAAGGTTACGCGGTCGGGTTTCTCTGCATATTCTTTCGCTTTTTGAATCTTGCCGATCATGCTGTAATCCATACAATATTCTCCTTTTTATGGCTTTTGAAGAAAGAAAATCACGGTTAAGTATGCGTAAAACAAAAAACACGCGGCATAATAATAGCTCGCGTGTTTTAGATCCATCCCCATGTTGTCTTGTCGGGTGTTATCATCGTATGTCCCCCGTTTGACTACAAATTTGTACCATCATTACCCTAAGTTTAAGCGATGATTAAAAGGCTGTCAAATGAAGTTTGACCTTTATAATCATGACAATACACACCCAACATTATCATATTTATACCATCAATAATGCGCCCGCTAAACACCGTTTAAAAACATGAACGCACCTGACCCTTAGACCAGATGCGTTTTCTTTAAAGAGGAGACAATCTGCATCACATACGGTCAATAATATGTAAAAAGTGACCGTAGTCGTGACTTGTGTTTATGACTAGTGATTAACCGCCGTTGCCACGTCCGTTACCACCTCCATTGCCGTTACCACCTCCATTGCCGTTGCCATTGCCATTGCCATTACCATTGCCATTACCATTGCCATTGTTGCCATTGCCATTGCCGTTACCGTTGCCATTGTTGCCATTACCATTACCGTTGTTGCCGTTGCCGTTGTTGCCGTTGCCGACATTTTCTGGACGGTTACCGTTGTTGGCGCTGAACACGCGTCCCGGCGCTAATTCTGATGGGTGAACATCATATTGTTGCATGATCTGTCCCCAGCCCATGCCATCAGTACGCATCGCCAGAATTTCTAGCGCATCGTCGCCATTATACTCTTCGCCAGCTTCTTCTGCCGCGGCTTCTAATGCTTGAATAAGTAGATAAGCGCGGGTAATTGCCGCGTAACTATGACCATCCTCACGCAGGGCTTCGAGTTCGTCTGCAGTCAGGTCAAATTCTTCCGCAACAATTGCACCAATTGGATGGTCGATTTCTTCATCATCACAGAGGTCTTCGACATCTTCGGTGTCTTCACCATCTACCAGTGTACATTCTTCGGGCGTATCTTCTTCAACCTCTGCTTCCGGTGTTGCTTCGGGAGCGTCTTCAGTATCCCCATCTTCATTGTTCGCTTCGTCATCTTCCGATATGAGCGGGATGGTGAGCGAAATTGCTTGCAGGGTGTCATTATTCAATAGAAAGCCAGTAATTGTGACGATCTGACCATCTTCAAAATCTGATGGGTTAAACGCCCCGGCGGGTGCAACAACGAAAATATCATCAATATAGATATTGCCGTCTTCGTCAAAACTGATTTCACCCGTTACCTCAAATTCATAGGTCTGTTCATCATCAGCGGTGTCATCCTGTGCGAGTGTGGGCATTGCAAAGGCAAGAAGTAGCACAATGAGGGCGGAAAATAACCAGAACCAACTTTTCATCGGGTTAAGTTTAATAAGCATGAATATAAATCCTCCGAATAACTGCTATTGACTGTGTATTACATGTGTTATACCGACACTAGGGCATCAATGTTGCAAAAAATATGAATTTAGAGTTGTTAAAAAATATATACAAAGCATAGAAACAATGTGTAAATCAGATGAATTTCATGCGAAAAAACACCCCAGCATGACCGATTAAACATCGGTATGAGGGGTAATGATGTTCTTAATTTTATGGTGATTTTCAATCAGCAGGGGTAACTATTTATGAAAATGGGGCAAGACATCACGCGCTAAAATCTCCAACCCGTCGATGTCGTCCTGATCGATCCATTGGAGCATGATACGGTCAAGACCGGCTTCTGCTAACGCGCCGAGTTGATCGACAAACATGGATGGTGTGCCATAGACCAGACCGCGCTCTGAGAGAAAGGCTTCGTCGATGGTATTTTCCGATGATTCATTGCGTGATGCGAGGGTTTTCTGGAAGTCGCCATCATCTTTGCCAAATATCGTACCTGTCATCATCGAACGGCGAATATCTTTAGGATCACGCCCATTGTCTTTGGCATAATCATCCAGCAAGGCGTTGCGCTCTTTGAGTGTGTCTTTGTTCAGATAGACCGCGTTCCATTCATCAGCATATTTAGCGACGAGGGGCAACGTTTTCTTAGGACCGTTCCCGCCAACCAGAATTGGGGGACCGCCCGGACGCGATGGACGCGGGAGCAAACGCGCATCGTCCAATTGAAAATGTTTACCATCATAACTCACCGGACCATCGCTCAATAACAGACGGGCGGTGATCTCTAGCGCGTCCTCGAACATTTCGTAACGGGTGGGGAAATCATAAAATGGGATACCGAACTTTTTATGCTCGCGTTCTTGCCAGCCAGCGCCCAGCCCCAAAACCAACCGTCCCCCGCTCAAGTCATCCACCTGTGCCGCCATACGCGCTGTCATAGCTGGATGTCTAAAAGTCACCGGGGCGACCATCGGACCGAATTCAATGCGTTTGGTATGGCTCGCGGCATAGGTCAACGCGACCCACAATTCAAGCGAGTCCTTGTCCGGTCCACTGGCATTCGTGAAGTGATCGGACCGGAACAGACATTGAAACCCCAGATCTTCGACGGTGGTGAGCAGGCGCTTCCAGCGTTCCCAGTTCAGCCCGTCTTGCCCTTCAATCATGATACCGATGTGCATAATCATTAACCTCCATGAGCGCTCATTTTTATGTTAAGTATAGCGCGAATATGCTGGTGCTTGCACGATTGCACGAAATTTTCGCGCAGTTTGGAACCTCTTCGACCATGACACTGTCCTATTAGATAAGACGATAGATTAGATAACACAATACCGGAGACAAACATGCTCAGACTACGCATTCCCATAATTTTACTATTGCTCATGCTGGTAATTTCAGCATGTTCACTCTCATCTGCCAATGATCGCGACACCGATACTGATGATGATACCTCGATCATCGTACCCGTGCGTGATAACATCCTTGTGGTGGATGAACCCGAAGCAACAGAGGAGGTCGCTGTCCGTGTGACCAGCACCCCCCGCCCAACATCGACACCAATCAGTAATGATGATGACGATAGCAACGGCGGAACAACCAACACCAATACTGGCTCAAACACCAACACTGGCTCAAATACGGGTGTCTCTGTCTGTGTACCCCGCGCAGATTGGGTGGTCTATACGGTAGTTGCTGGCGATACAATGTCATCAATTGCCCGCCGAACCAACAGTACAGTCAGTCAACTTTCTACTGCAAATTGCATTGTTAATGCCAGTAGCATCAATGTTGGGCAACAGTTGCGCGTGCCCCGCACACCAACCAGTAACAATCAACAATCGGGCTATGTTACACCCAGCGAATTTGAGACCATTAACGGCAACGTGTACACCCTGCCTTCCAACCAGCGCATTACACTATCGTGGTTGGGGGCATCATTCAACGGGATGAGTACAGTTGAATTTTTGTATTATCCTAGTGGAACAAATTCGCCCGTTCCTATCGGCACAGATAACTACTTGACCGATGGCGCGTCCGTGTCGTGGTTTGTGCCGGATATATTGAACGGCATCGTGATCGCACGGGGCAACATCAACACGGGCGGGGTGCGGTTTTCTGCGGATTTAAACGTGGTTTCTGAACGCTCATTTGACGATGTGATCGGACGGGTGGAGATTACACCGGCGTATACCAACGATGGCATCAATTACAACTTTGTCGAGGGCGAGACTATTACCCTGCGTTGGCCACAGTTGAACCGTACCAATGTCTATCGGGTGGATTTCTACATGGAAATTGCCTCTGCAGGCAGTCCGGCACCGACCATTATTGCGTCAGATACTAATATTGCGGACGGAGTTTCGGCTTCCGTAACCCTCACGGCACGGATGGGCGGGACAGTGACAGCGGTGGCATTACGCACCGATAATTCAAGGGTCTTTACCTTCCAAGACATTTTGGTATTCACCACGCCTAATTATGAAGAACCACCAGTACAGGGTAATATCATCATCTCACCGATTGTGGCGGATCTTGATCTGGTCACCATCGAAGAAGGCGCACTCGTCACCGTGTCATGGTCACAGATGCCGACCACTGTCGGACTGGTTGAATTTTACTACATCGTGAACAATAATCAGCAATCCCCGGTCAGCATTGGCATTGATACCAACCTCAACAATGGCGGGTCGGTTCAGTGGCTCGTACCGGAAAATGTCTCCGGTTATATTGAGGCGATTGGGCGCTTGCCGGGGCAAAATCACCAATTTGTCATTTCGAACCCGCAGTATTTTGAAACCGTTCCCGCAGATACCGGTGGTGGCACAGTCACACAGGGACAAGCGGCGTGGCAAGCCTTTGAAAACGGCTACATGCTGTGGCGAGCCAATCCAGATGGTATCTATGTGCTGAATGATAGTGGCTTCGTCAATTATTATGGTGGTTCGGTCTATCAAGCCTTGCCAGATAACCCGGTTACCGACACACCACCGGATAATCGCGTCAGTCCAATTAACGGCTTTGGCAAGGTATGGGGCAGTTATGACTCCATCCGTACCGCACTCGGCTGGGGGTTATCGGTTGAACAGGGTTACACCGCGACGTTTACACAGGTTGAAGGCACAGGCGGGGGACCGACCTCGGATGGCTATATGACCGTGACGATCCCTGATGGGCGACAAATTCGCATCGAAGATAGCGGTACATGGTCGTTTGTCGAGTAACAGGATTGCATCATGATCTAGCTTGGTGATGGATGGTTAAGGTCATCGCATTTCCAGCAAAAATTTACAGGTGAAAGCATATGTTGGGGCTTCTCTACACAGAGTCTTATTAGACGGTAAGGACGGCTCAATGTGGTCGTCCGCATTTTTCTAACACGACAGGTTGTTAACATAAATTTTGCATGTGTGCGTTATAATGAATTTCTTAATAACGTAAATAAGATAATTCTACAACACATGATGACCGAATCAGATAATATACAAGCCAGCACACCTATACCGCTCACGCCGGAAAATTTCACCAACCGTGAGTTGAGCACGATTGATTTTAATCGCCGGATTCTTGACCTTGCGGAAGATGAAAGCATTCCGTTGTTGGAACGGGTGAAGTTCGTAGCAATCGTCGGGAGCAATCTGGATGAGTTTTATATGGTGCGCGTCGCCTCCTACATACAAAAACGTCGTTTAGGGATTAATCGCACCCGTCCTGATGGTTACACGCCCAATCAACTGCTGGTTGAAATCCGTGAACGTGTGCAGGCGCTGATGGAACGGCAACGACGGCTGATGCGTGAGTTGTTTGGAGAACTGCGGACGCACGGAATCACCATTCGTAAACTGGCAGAAACCAAAGCCTCAACCCGTGAAGCGGTACGTGCTTATTTCTATGAAGAGGTTTTCCCTGTACTTACCCCGCTTGCCGCTGACCACGCCCGCCCCTTTCCGTTTATTTCGAATTTGAGCCTTAATATCGGCGTACATCTTCAGACAGTCGATGATGAATCCGAGCATCTGGAATTTGTGCGAATTAAGGTGCCGGAAACTCTGCCACGTATCATCAGTTTGGAACGTATCATCAACAAATATAGTGGATATCATGATTGTGTGGATACCTTCGTATGGATTGAAGATGTAATCGCGGATAATCTTGATCTCCTCTTCCCCGGTATGCATATTATGGAGCACTTTCCGTTCCGGGTAACCCGTAATGCAGATATTGACTACGAACATGAACAGGAAGATGATGACCTCGGCGATATTAGCGTCATCATTGAAGCAGGGGTGCGTGGACGACGCTTTGGTGAGGTCGTGCGTTTGAGCGTGCCGGAAAACACCAGCCGTTCCATATTAGACCGTCTGATTCATGAATTGGGCGTGGACGAAGAGCGCGATGTTTATATTGTGCCGGGAGCGTTGGGGTCTGCGAGTTTGTTCGACCTGATGCAGGTTGACCGCCCTGAACTCAAATTCCCCGCCTATGTGCCTAATGTGCCTGAATTTATGCAACTGGGTACGAGCATCTTCAAGGAGATTGCCTCGCGGGATATTCTTGTGCATCATCCCTACGATGCCTTCACACCTGTCGAAGAATTTTTCCGTCGTGCCGCCCATGACCCGAACGTGCTCGCGATCAAAGCGACGCTGTACCGTGTGGGTAAAAATTCACCTGTTGTCACCGCCTTGATGGACGCCCGCGATAATGATAAGCAGGTGGCTGTGCTGGTAGAACTCAAAGCCCGTTTTGATGAAGAAAATAATCTTGAGTGGGCGCGTGCGCTGGAAGATAAGGGTGTACACGTCATTTATGGGGTGGAGAAATTGCCGGTCAAAACACACGCGAAAGTGTCATTGGTCGTCCGCAAAGAAGGCGACGGCTTAAAGCGTTATGTACATCTGGGCACGGGCAATTACAACGCGTCTACTGCACGATTGTATACCGACTTCGGGCTATTTACCTGCAATAGCGAAATCGCCGAAGATGCGACACGCATGTTCAACCGCCTGACCGGATATGCCCCGAACACACGCTACAAGCGGTTGCTCGTCGCGCCGGAAGGGTTGATTAACAATCTGTTGCACCTTATTGATAATGAGATTGACGCGGCAAAAGCGGGCAAACGTGCCCATCTCATCTTTAAGATGAATCAGCTTGAAGAAGACGTGATGATTCAAAAGCTGTATGAAGCGTCTCAAGCAGGGGTCAAGGTAGATCTCATCGTGCGCGGGTTGTCATGTTTGCGCGCCGGGTTGCCGGGCATCAGCGACAATATTCGTCTGGTGAGTATCTGCGGGCGCTTTCTGGAGCATCCGCGTGTGTTTTACTTCGCCAATGCGCCGGAAGATCAACAGATTTATGCGGGTAGTGCCGACCTCATGCGCCGGAATCTCTATAATCGGGTAGAAGTCGTGTATCCGGTGTTTGATCTACGTTTGCGCCAACGAATTTTGCGGGTGTTAAAGACGGATTTGAGCAACAACACCTTCGCGTGGGAGATGCAACCGGATGGTTCTTATGTGCGTCTGTCCCCGGCAGAAGGCGAACCACCGATTAATAGCCAAGAAATTTTAATGGAAAATCGTGAAGGGCTGGATAGTCTGCCACCGGAGGCGACATTGTAATCAGCTTGTAATCTACGATTAACCTGCCACACTGACGAATTTAACATTTTTCGTTAGAATAAAGAGGTTAGGTTCTGTTGATATTTTGGGGAAATGCGAAAGATTTTCCCAGCGGACGTGAAGAATCATGTCCCCTACACACGCATAATTTAGATCGTAGGGACAGCAAGAATGCTGTCCAACATATCGAATTATCTAAAGTTTGTGAAATGTCAACACAGCCTAGTAAGAAAACGAACGATCTTTAAAATAACGAAATACCCTGAACAATACCGTGTTGCTGATGCAATCCTATGCTGAGGCGCACGATACTTTGCTTATGACCATTAAGGATGGTGGAATTTTATGCCTGAACAATCCGACAGAAGTTTGCAATTTCTGGCATTGTTTGGATTTGTCTTTGTAGCGATTGCGTTAGTCGTCGGCTTTGCGCTGTCTACTGGAGGCGATGAGTCCTCCGATGACAACGCGCGCGGGACGATTGCTACCGCTGATGTCGCATCTGTTGATGATTCCACCTCGGTACCTGAAGACACAGAGACAAGTGTTGAAATTACCGTAGAGGTCACCCCTGATGCGCCCTTAGAGGCGACAGAGGTGAGTAATCTTGACCTGTTAGCAACGCAATTTGCAGGCGACAATCGGACTGCGACGGCTTCCGTTATGGATGCAACCGAGGATGTTGACCGTAACGCGACTGCGATTGCACAGATGAACACTATTCAGACCGCAACTGCACAGACCGCTGTTGAAGCAACGGATGAAGTTACTGCTGAAGTGACAACCGAAGCAACCGATGAAGAAACCACAGCCATGAACGGTTTAGATGTGCTGGCGACCCAATATGCAGGTGATAACCAGACATCGACGGCTGTTGCGATGATCCCGACAGAAATCAGTAATCTTGACCTGCTGGCGACCCAGTATGCGGGCGATAACCTGACATCGACAGCTTCTGCACCGACGCTCACACCGACCATCACACCCAATCTGCAACAAACCGAAAACGCTGATTCTACCGCTGTTGCTGATGCGTCCAGCATTCAATCCACACAGGTCGCACAGGCAACTGCCGTTGAACAAACGCGCAATCCGGCGACGGCTACCACTACAGCATTGCCAACAGAAACACCGTTACCGACGGAAACACCGACCCTCACCCTGACCCCGAGCGCTACGCAAACAGCGTCCAACACACCGGATACTGTCGCAACAGAAATTGTTCAGGGCACGGCGATTAGTCAGGCGAACGCGATTCAATCCACACAGGTGGCACAGGCGACTGCTGTTGAACAGACACGCAATCCGGTACAGGCGACTGAAACCCCCTTGCCGACCAATACACCCAGCTTAACACCATCACTCGTACCAACAGAAACCGTCTTGCCCACCGAAACACCGGATATTCAAGCGACGGTGGACGCGGCGATTGTGGGCACACAGACCGCAGAAGCGGGTGTGATCTTGACCGCTACCGCGATTATCGATCAAGCGACGCAAGTGTTTGAAGAAAC
>DAOTXB010000781.1:0-3400 GCA_034435575.1 Anaerolineae bacterium | reverse complement strand
TTCGCGCTCTTGTTGATCGTGCTCCTCTCACAGGATTATTGGACGGTGCTTTTTGCCGGGTTCAGCGTGGTCACGAACGCGCTGGTGGGCACGGTGCAGGAAATTAACGCCAAGCGCAAACTTGACGAATTGGCGGATCTCGCCTCCAAAACAGTCGAGGTAATGCGCGAGGGCAGTTTACAGACTATCGAAAATACCGGGGTTGTGGTCGATGATATTATCGCGGTGCAACCCGGTGACCGCATCGTGGTTGATGGTGAATTGATCCACAGTGATAGTTTGGAAGTTGACGAATCACAGGTGACGGGTGAATCTGATGCGATTAACAAAGGCATCGGCGATCCGATTATTTCCGGTTCATTTTGTATCGCTGGTTCTGGTCTGATGATCGCGCAAAAAGTGGGCGCGGAAAGCACCGTTAATCGCCTGACCGCAACGGCTAAATTGTATAAATTTGCGCTCACACCCACACAGAAGAAGATCGCTACGGTTGTCAAACTCACGTTGCTGGTGCTGATTGTGTTCGGTCCGATGCTGGTTGTCACAGGGGTGCGTACCGACGAAACCTTCCTGAACACTGTCCGCAATGTGATCGTGTTTTCTACCAGCCTGGTGCCACAGGGGTTGGTGTTGGCGACCACGTTAGCGTTGACCATTGGCGCGGTCAACATCAGCCGTAAAGAAACTCTGATTCAGCGAGTGAACGCGGTGGAGTCGATGGCGAACGTGACCGTGCTTTGTTTTGATAAAACAGGCACCCTGACGCAGAATAAGCTGGCGGTGGATGATCTTGTTCCGTTGGGCGATGTGGAAAAATCCACCGTGATGTCCCACTTACGCGCTTATACGGGCAATTTGTCACATCATAATTCGACTGCAACGGCGATTGCTCATTTTCTGGAGATTGATGACCTTGCTCTGCTGGACAATCTGCCAGAAAAGCGTGATGAAATCCCGTTTAACTCGGCGCGGAAATGGGGCGCGATGATCTTCGCGGATGCGACCTATTATCTGGGCGCACCGGAACGCGTGATCGGCAAAGCCCACACGAAGACGATAATCGAATACGCGCGTCAGGGGTATCGTGTGTTGGCGTTCGCGCGTTCAGATGCTCCACCGCCAGCAGAGGCGCATACGGTCACGGATGAGGACATCACACCGTTAGCATTGATCGTCATTAGCGATCAGGTGCGCCATGATAGCAAAGACACACTTGAATCATTTATACGCCAAAATGTGCGCCCGAAGGTGATTTCTGGCGATAGTGTGCCGACTGTGCGGGCGGTGGCGGAACGCGCAGGTATGGATGTGTCCGTTGCGTATAGTGGCGACCAATTAGTGGCGATGCCGGATTCGGTGTTTGAGCGTGCGGTGTATGAAGCCGATGTGTTCGCCCGCATTGAACCGGACACCAAACAGCGGATTGTGGCGGTCTTGCGGGAGCATGGCGATTATGTGGCGATGGTCGGGGATGGGGTGAACGATGTGCCTGCGCTCAAAGAGGCAGATTTAGCGATTGCGATGAATGACGGCGCACAGATTAGCAAGGATGTGGCGGATATTGTGTTGCTCAATAACGCGATGTCCACCTTACCGCTGGCGTTTGAGGAAGGCACACGCATCACACAGACCCTGTTCGGCAGTACCAAGATGTTCCTTACCAAAAATTTCTATAGCACGCTGTTTTTCATTTTCGTGTATTTTATGGCGTTACCCTTCCCGATCACACCGATTCAAATCAGCTGGGCATCCTTCGGTACGACCAATATCCCCGGCGGATTGCTGGCGCTGGGCATTATCCGACCAAAGCGTATTACCAGTTTTCGGCGCGATGTGCTGGATTATATCGTGACAGCCGGATTTGTAGGTGCTGTTGGTATGGCGCTCACCTATCTCGTCTCGTATGTCTATCTGGATGGCGAATTGTTGGTGGCGCGAAGTGTATCCACACTGTTTTTCATCCTGTATAGCTTGATGATTTTTCTATTCGTGTGTGGTATCGACCTCGCCCAACCACGCACCTATCTGCGCTATCCGCTGGCGACGGTGATTACACTGGTGCTGACAAGTGGCGCACTCGGCGCGGCAACGTTGTTTCCGGATGTGTTTGAATTTCAATGGCCCCCCATCGAATTGGTGGGCTTGTTGCTCCTTGTATTTTATCTGTGCAGTGTGATTGTCAGTGTGGGGATGCGCCGTCGTGATCTGCTCCATGAATACTACACGTTGACGATTGAGGACACGATTGCTGCTGAACGCCCGCCGGTGGATGTCTCTAGCAATCAATAAAAGTGCCACACCCTGACGATTGTCCTACTTTTCTTTGCGTGTGTGGCGCACGCGCTATAATGGAACGTATGAAAACACGATTACTCACCTTGAGCTTAATATTGCTTGTGCTGATTGTCTCTTCTTGTGGATCATCGGGCGGGGAAGATATTGAATTGCCGACCCGTGTGACGGTGGCGGATGCGTTTGATGTTGCCGGTGACCCGTTGACCGAAATCAGCGCTATTGCTGAGGATGGACTTACGCCTGTTACCGCGCCTGATTCCAATTTGCCAGCGACATGGACGCTGACACCGACCACATCGTTAACGGTAACGGTTGCGCCGAGCGAAACGCCATCTGTGACTCCGAGTCTAACAATTACCAATACCCCGCGCCCGACAGATACGCTGACCCCGATTGATACCCTTGCTCCTGTTGGAATCGGTGGCATCGCGCAATTGATCCCGTTTGTCACCCCTGTACCGACTGGATTCGCGTCGGGGGATACGGTGGGGGCGCTCATCCCGACTTTGCCACCCGGTCAACCGACAGCCGTTGTTTTGCCGACGGTCACACCATCCAACGGGAGTATTCTTGCCACACAACCGCCTGCATCAGTGTGTCAATTTTTGCCCAGCGGGGGCTTCGGGCAGATTATCCTGAATAACCCGAATTTACCGAATGAAATTGGCTGTGCAGTGGGTTCTCCACCTGTTACAAGCTCGGTAAGCGCCGCTGTACAAGAATTTGAGCGTGGACGGATGCTGTGGGTTAATACCACACCCGGGGTGATCTATGTGTTTTATAATACGGGCACGTTCCAGCGCTTCGATGATACTTATGATCCTAATGTTGACCCTGAAGGTGGTGGCGAGACACCACCTGCTGGTTTGATTGAACCGGTGCGTGGGTTCGGCAAGGTGTGGCGTACATTTACCGGGGTGCGTGATGGTTTGGGCTGGGCGCTGACGGATGAATCCGGCACCAGTGCGGTGATTCAAAACTTTAGTAGCGGGCGCATGGTGTATGTATCACCCCGTTCCGACACCTTTGTTATCATCCATCAGGGAAATCCTGAGATTGGTTCATGGCGGAGTTTACAGGGGACATTCTAATGCACACGATGATT
>DAOTXB010000780.1:0-6997 GCA_034435575.1 Anaerolineae bacterium | reverse complement strand
GTGATCTTCATGAAGAATGACAAACACATATATATCTATATCGTTGTCGCTATGTTACTTATTTCATGTTCGATTACCTCTTTATTTACAGAGAGACCTTCTTATGGTTTACAACAAGTAATAAACGGTAGCTTATGTGAAAGAGCTTGCTGGCAATTCCTTACGCCAGGAGTTTCTACATTGCAAGATGTAGATGATTTATTGAGTAGGAATGACATTACTCCATACATAATAGTCCGACAAGAAGATACTAGTCCTATGGTCTATACATGGGATTTTATTCCGGTAAACTCGTTCCCCTCTGAGTTTAATCAAATAAAAACTAGCACGGTGGTGTTCTCTGAGGATAGCATTGTGATAAGAATTTTTATTAACACTCACATTTGTCTGACTACAGTTCTTGAAGAGTATGGTCAACCTGATAGAATCTTTCGACAGCCCTCTGGTCATATTTCCCTCACATACTTGGAGCAAAATCTTACCCTTTTTCTGGGAGATTATGGTATCTACTATGTAGCCCTCGTCTACGAAAATGAGTTCTCGGAAGAAAATAGTCTTACTTGGAATGAATTACTTTCTCTTCGTGACGATAGCTGTGCAGACCTTTTCAGAAATTAATCCAGAGGAATAGGTGTTCCATCAATGTTTGAATATATAACCTTGTCACTTTCTAAACCTACACACGTAGTAAGATTGTTTTGGTAATTGGTCACAATCAAATATAGAAGCAATACGCAAGCTACCACAATGAGCAAAAACAATATCATTTTTGCGTATTAGGCAATTCATAATCTCCACAATATAGATTACTGAGAACCTGTTTGATAATTGAATTTGTACGATAAATTTGAGCTAACTATCAATCATCCAAGTTGGATTTACCCCATCCTCTAAATCTCCTTTCCCGTCCACAAGGAAGGAGACGTGTCAATGTGAAAGCCATGAGCATCTGGCAAATGAGTGGATGGTCGCAGGCGGCTACATCAATCCTCGTCACCGAACACACGTTTTTGAATTAAGCCGGTCAATGGGTCGGGTCTTCACTGCCGTTTTCTGCTGGAAATCCTGCTGATTGGCTTACCCATCGGGCAATTTGTGGGCATTAATAGAGAATAGAATAATAGATTTACCCGCGTTCGAGCGCAAGGTCTTGCCATAACGAGGCAACTGTCTCAACCACGTCTGCATCCTCAAGTTGTGTGGTATCAAGCTCATGAATCCCCGGTGCACCACGAATCGCCCATTCACGTTTAAGCTCACCAAACGCGAGTGCCCGTTCGTCGGGATTATGAAACCGTGCCCCCATCGTGATGTGTAAGCGTTGCAACATCGCGCCCAACTGTACGGTCAGGCAAATGACCGGTCCTGTGTCCAATAAACGCGCTAGATGATCGTTATGGAGCAATGTCCGCCCGCTGACACGGATGACGGTACTGCGCCGTAATGCCGTCTCTTGAATCAGTTCAGTTTCGATGGACTTTAGGCGTGTTTCTCCATAATACGCACGAATTTCTTCTACGGGTAATTCGATACGCTCGGCGATCAACGCTTCAAAGTTGACATAACGCATACGCAAGCGCTCGGCGATTTGTCGCCCGAGAATCGGTTGTTGTGCGCCAACATACCCTGTCAAGATCAGGTTACGTTCGGTCTGGGGTAAAAAGTTGACCATGTGTTGTTATTGATTCCATCCGGGATAGAGTGTGTCGAGCGCAGTCGGGAGTTCATCAAACGAATTGATCGCCGCATCAGGCACAATTAAGCCACTAATCATCGGGCGGATCGGTGTTTTGACGCGCAAAACAGCTTGCATCCCGGCAGATTGTGCGCCCGCGACATCTGCTGTCGGGTTATCCCCGATGAACAGCACCTCTTCCGGTGGCAGGTCAAGGCAATCAAGCGCCGCCTTGAAAATGGCGTGATCCGGTTTCAAACGCCCCACATCTGCGGCGGAGAATCGACATTCAGGGAAGAAATCGAACAGACCGTGCTCCTGTAATTCAATATCGCGAATCCACATCGGCTGAAAGGCATTGGTGACAATCCCAAAGCGCAGACCCTGTTCACGGAGCATGGTTAAGCCAGGGATGACATCCGGGAATGGGTATGTGCCTTCAACCGCGCCCCATTCATATGCCGTCAGCAAGTCCTTTTCGTCCAGCGCATCCTCTGGCAAGCCGAGCGCTACCGAGGTTTCGACGAGGATTTTCCCAAGATGCGGGGCATTCAGCGTGTCGCGTGCGCTTGACCATGCGTTACGGGTGCGTTGTGTGTAGGCGGTGGTGAATGATTTCTGGTCGCTAAAGGAGTGAATGGTTGCACAAAGATGCGCGTATAATTTCTCTAAGTGGACAGCTTCAATCTTCTGCCAGTTATGTTCAAAATGTGACCAGTCGATCAAGGTATCATCGAGGTCAAATAAGATTGCTTTCAGCATTGATAAAGTACCTTCGGAATAGATGCATGACAAAACCACTTATGAGGTATTTGCCATGCAGAATTATTGACGAGTATTAAAAGTCAGCGCGTGACGATGTTATGCTGATTGTTCCGCGCGCCATGCCAGCAGAACTTGCTCAAGTCCACCTTCGACTGTGGCATATTGCGGTTCCCAGTCAAGCGCTTCACGGGCTTTTGCATTACTCACATGCGAATCAAGCTCGGTCAAAGCGGAATCGTCTCTACGACCACCAAACAGTCCGCGTATTAAGTTCAAACCGGGTAATGCAACCGCGCTCTTCAACCCCAGTTTTGCCGTAAACGCCGACAGGAAATCGCTCGGGCTAAGTGCCGAATTATCAGCGATGTTCAGCACAGAGTTTTCCGGCTGTTTTTCAATTGTCAGCGCGATTGCTTCTGCAAGGTCACCCGCATAGACCCAACTCGCGGATTTTTTCCCGGCGGATACAGGTCGTCCGGCGCGTAGATTCGCGGTCAAGGCTTTCAGCTGTTCGGCTTCTGGTCCATAGCTATATCCGGCGCGGAGCACACAACTTGCCACTTCGGAATCGATCACCGCTTTTTCCGCCGCAAGTGCCGCCGCGATTACGGGGTGTGTTTTCGTGCTTAATGTGTCTCCGTTTTCATCCACATTTTCCCCATCCTTATAGAGGAACGCAAAGCTGACAT
Organism: Anaerolineae bacterium; assembly: GCA_034435575.1. Classification (GTDB taxonomy): domain Bacteria; phylum Chloroflexota; class Anaerolineae; order Aggregatilineales; family Phototrophicaceae; genus JAVJSU01. The sequence continues at coordinate 3,868 of DAOTXB010000780.1, read as the reverse complement.
GGACGAAATAATCTACACCTGCTTCTTCTGCCGCGCTGACGAGTGCAGTTGTATTGGTAGAAAGTGCGTCTGCGTCCCATATCGCGCCGAAGGGCACACCGTTAGCGGTTTGCGGTTCGGCATTCACAACAATGTTCGCCTTCGCCATTTTTAGGGTGCTGACTAACTCGCTTGCCCGGTCAAGATGCGGGTAAACGGGTTTCGCGCCGAGGTCACGCACACGATTCGCTTCGTCATTGGTGCTGACTGCCGTGTAGACTTCATGACCCGCTTTGAGTAATCGCTTCAGTGTGGCTGTGCCGACGGCGTTGCCACTACCGGTCAGGAATACACTCGGCGGGGTTGATTCTTCATTTGTCTCTGTAATTTCCGTGCTCTCTGCCATTTGTCCACCTTAGTTCGCAGGAATAACTTGCCCTGATTATGCCACATAGACGGCATAACGTTCAACGTATGAAACAGATTGTACCATTTGAACAGGCGTTACTCATCAAACACACAATTTTATTTGGTTGCCAATCGTTACAGTCTTCGTTATGCTGGAATCATGCGTAAACTATGCGGGGGTGTTAACAATGTTCCGAAGTTTTGAAGATATTTTTAGCGATGTGCCGGATAAACAACGGCAGGAATTTGTATATTTTCGGCAGACACACCCACCCAAATATGCGCGTGTGGGCGATACCAATTGGCGTTATCTGGATAGCAGTAACGGTGATGAAACGCTACTTTTGCTGGTGGGCGGGTTGCGTGTGGCGGATGCCGCGTGGAAATCTATGCCCATGCTTGAGGGCGATTATCGTGTCATCACGCCGACATATCCACCGGAAGCAACCATGAGTGCGCTGGCGGATGGTCTGGCGGGTATGTTGGATGCGATAAATATCGACAAAGTGCATGTGCTGGCGGGGTCATTTGGTGGGATGTTGGCGCAGGTCTTCGTGCGTCGTCACCCGGATCGTGTAAATAAGCTCATACTGTCCACGACTGCCGTGTTGGATGAGAACAGCACCGAACGCTATCAGCAAGCCTTAGCGATGATGCAACCGCTTTCCGATGATGAGGTGGCAACCACCGCCCAACAGATGATGTTCGACATTATTGCCCCACCAGAAGACATGCACGCGTTTTATCGGGCATATCTTGATGAGCTTTATACCGAGCGCCTGACCAAAGAAGACCTCATCAGCACCTATCAATGCTTGATCGACTTTGCGGAGAACATCACGTTCAGCGCAAGTGATCTTGACGGATGGGAGGGCAATGTGCTCATCCTTGAATCGGATGATGATGCCACCTTTGATGAAGATATGCGTGCGAGAGTACGCGGTTTATATCCACATGCTGAGACTTATACGTTTGAGGATGCCGGACATTCACCGGGAACCACCCAGCGTGATCTTTACTTTAGCGTGGTCAAAAACTTCTTAAAGAAGCCAACACACGCAGAAGTGTAGTTGCATGATAATTATGATTTAAGCGCGGATTTTATCCCATTTATGCACATTTGCACCGTGATCCGTGCTTGACCGGCGATCAGCTTTCCCGTTGCATCAATCACCCAATAGGTGCGTAAAACCGACGCGAATGATCGTGCTTTGAACGATAGGTCATCCCATGCGTCGTATTGTGTCAGTGTCGCATGTGTGGGGTCAGACAATAAATCGAAGGGTAGGTCATTTGCATCATGCACCGTGCGTAATGTTGCCTCTGTTTCCATGCCAATCCCATAAATTACCCGATTTACCATCTGAATTTCATCATGTAAGGCGCACATTGCTTGTAGGTGTTTTTGCGTGATGGCTGATGTCGCCTGTGGAAAAGTAAACACCACCACTTGCTGACCGCGAAGATCACTAAGCGCGATAGGATGACCATTTTGTGTGGGCAAGGTGAAATCTGGTGCAGGATGTCCGATTTTGGGCATAAAATGTCGCTTTCGTAAATCGTAAATTCGCACCGAATTAAGCCAACAGGTGCTAGTCTCGGATTGCGGGTGAGGGTATAATGATCTTCGCGGATTTTATCACAAATAGAAAGGTCAATATGCGCTTTATTGGTATTTTAATGATGATGTGTTTGGTCGTATTAGTAGGATGCACAGGTGACGAACCGAGTAGTATTGCTCTGACGGATGTGCCAGTTGATGGTGATCCCGTGCGTGGTGAGGAATTGTTCAATACCGTGTCGCCAGTGTGTAGTAGTTGTCATATGGAAGATAATGCGAGCGCCTCGCCTGATCTTACGGGTTATGGCGATGTTGCCGGAACCCGTGTGGAAGGAGAAAGCGCCCGCGAGTATACATTTCATGCGATTACAGAGCCAGGTCGGTTTGTGGTCGAGGGTTATGGTAATGCGATGCCCGCTTCCTACGATGATGACCTCAACCCACAGGATATTGCAGACTTAATCGCCTACTTGCTGGGCTTGTAATTCTGTGTGCGCCTCAAATTCATCACGGTTCATCCATCCCCACAAACGCCAGATAGACAGCCCGAATAGAACCGTGATGAGTGCTTCGTGGGTTAAACACCACGGGCAATACGCTTCGATGATCGCCGCTTGCACATAGACCAGCCATACCGAGAACAAAAATGCGAAGAGGACTATGCCGAAGACCAGCGCTGGTCCCAAATTTTTCAGCAAAGGAATGCGCGGTTCCAGCAGGAGCAACGCGAGAACGAGTAGGTTCGTCCCTAACCCCAGATACGCAATCGGAATATCGGCGAGTTCGGAATAAGCGCTATTCAAAACAGTACCACAGTCGAATGCGCCACCCGCAACACACACTGCCTGTGCGTTCTCAAACTTTAGCCAGCTCAGGTAACCACTAATGCCAATGGCGATAATCAACACCAGAAAGCTCAAATTTCGTGCGTTGAGGAGAGATGATTTTTGTAACATGGTGCCTCTTAGGGTCATAATTGTCTGTTGAATGTATTTTTACATTATACCAAGCAACCCCCTCCGCCTGTAGACTGGTTCAGCAATCACAACAGTACTCATACAGTTACGTCACAACAAAAAAACGAACTGATGCATGTTCATCAGTCCGTCTTGTGTTAACCACGTAATTGCGTGTTGTGGTTTATACGCTCCGACCATATTGCCAGACCGAAAGCGGGATAAAGATGGCGAGTATAATGCCAATCCACAGCAATGATTGTCCGATGTCTCCGTTATGTGTGCCGAGGAACAGATCGCGCACGGTGGTGGCAATCACGCTGATCGGCTGATTTTCCGCGAAAGGCTGTAACCAATCCGGCATGGTCTGGGTGGGTACGAAGATCGAACTGGCGAATACCAGCGGGAATACCCAGATGAAACCGGCAACCTGAGCCGCTTCAGGATTTTTCACTAGCAGACCGACCAGCGCGGAAATCCATGTGAAGGCAAAGCCAAACAATGCCGCTAAACCGACTGCCAGCAGACCGTTAATAATCCCGTCTTGCATACGAAAACCGATCAATGTGCCGACGACGATCATGATGCCGATTGTAAACACACCACGCAGGCTATCGGCGAGGGTACGCCCCGCGAGCACCGCTGACCGTGCCATAGGCAATGAACGGAAACGGTCAACCATACCTTTGGAGAGATCATCAGCTAAACCGACGGTTGTCTGGGTCGCGCCGAAGATCACGGTCTGCACGATGATGCCGGGTAACAGATAATTGATGTAATCGCCATTAGGGGTGCTGATCGCGCCACCGAAGACATAAGCGAACAACAACACAAACATAATCGGTTGAATTGTCGCGAAGACGATTAATTGTGGCTGGCGCGTGTAATACACCAGATTGCGCTGAGTCATGACGAGGGTGTCGTTGATGTTCCAGCGAATGCGCTGAATCAGATTGGATTCTGC
>DAOTXB010000779.1:0-2013 GCA_034435575.1 Anaerolineae bacterium | reverse complement strand
GCGGTGTTAGCCGTGCAGAACGCGCCCTGTTGCTGGCGGCGGTGTTGATTATTTCCATCTGTGCGCTGACCTATGAATTGATCGTGGCGACGCTCTCTAGCTACTTGCTGGGCAACAGCGTGGCACAATTTTCGTTCACTATCGGTTTTTTCCTATTCGCGATGGGTCTGGGTGCGTGGCTTTCACGGCGAATCAAAACCAATGAGGTGCGCTGGTTTATCGTTGTAGAAATTGTCATCGGTGTGTTCGGTGGAACATCAGCATTAGCGTTATTCGCCGTGTTCTCGCTTTCCGGCGCACATTACACCGCTATGATGATCTTCTTCTCGTTGGCGATTGGCATTTGTGTTGGGCTGGAGATTCCCCTACTCACGCGCATTGTCGCAGACAAAGCGAATTTGAGCGATGCGCTGGCAGACATCCTGTCGGTTGATTACATCGGTGCATTGATCGCCTCACTCGCGTTTCCGGTGGTGTTATTACCCGCGCTGGGTGTCACGTTGACCGCATTTTTGATGGGTGTGTTTAATCTGGCAGTAGCGGCGACCTTGCTGTACTGGTTTGGCTATCGGCTGGGACGACGCTGGCGACGTATTTTATGGGGACTGTGTATAACGGTGCTGATTGGCATGACTGCCGGGGCAATCAACGCGAATATACTCGTCAACTATTTTGAAGATCGGTTATATGTACATCCGGTGGTGTATCGCGCACAGACCCCTTATCAACATCTTGTCATGACGCATAATGGGGCAGATACACGACTGTATATTGAGGGTAATTTGCAATTTAGCAGTCGGGATGAATACCGTTATCATGAGTTGCTGGTGCATCCAGCGATGAGCGCCGCCCGCAACCACGAACGTGTACTGGTTCTTGGTGGTGGCGATGGTCTGGTAGCGCGAGAATTATTGAAATATGACACGGTGCAGGAGATCATCATCGTTGATCTTGATCCCGCGATTACCGAACTCGCCCGCGAAAATCGCCTACTGCGTGATGCCAATGCAGATTCGATGAATGATCCACGCGTGACAGTCATCAACGCTGATGCTTACACCTACGTCGAGCAATCGCCAGATTTATATCCGGTGATTATCGCCGACTTGCCTGATCCCAACAACGAAACCTTGAGCAAGCTCTATAGCCGTGAATTTTACACGCTGATACAGCAACATCTCACGCCGGACGGAGTCTTTGTCACTCAGGCGACCTCACCCTATTTTGTGCGTGAATCCTTCTGGATGATTGCGAATACTGTCGAAGAAGTCGGTTTTAATATGTTGCCATTACACACCTATGTACCGTCCTTCGGAGAGTGGGGATTTGTGTTGGGTGGGATGCATACCACACCACGGGTCAGCGTGCCGGACGGGTTTGATTTGCAGTACCTCACGCCGGAGATTTTACGATCCGCGCAAGCCTTCGCGCCGGATATTGATCGCCTTGAGACAGATGTGAACACGCTGAATAATCCGGTGTTGCCCCGTGTATATCTCAATGGCTGGAATCAGTGGAATTAGGAAAAGGTACATCAATCCACAGATCACCACTTGGTCGTCGTTTAGGAAATAATCCGAAAGCATGAAGATATTTTATGCTTATTTCAGATAATTGCTTAAACTGTTCTATGTTTATTATCTCGCCAGAGAGCAAATTATAAATTTCTTCAGTAGTATTAGCCCATAACGTAGAGATACTTCTAATCTCATTAATAAACTCATGGAAATACCCATTGCTCGGATTATTAATTTGCGATTCTTTTATCGCTCCTAAACATCTTCCTAAATGTGCAACTAGGGCTTCTATCCTCATTAAAACAAAGCCAAGTAATCTATCAAGATCAGCGTGAATTCGATATTCTGCTATTTCTTGCATAATTTCACGGTTACTATCATCTAATAATTCAATAAACATATGTAGTGAACCCCTGAATTTGGACACAGGACTAAATGAAGTAAACTGTGTTCACAAGGGAGTGTAGCATGAGCAGAAGAAAACGTCGGACATTTA
>DAOTXB010000778.1:0-6961 GCA_034435575.1 Anaerolineae bacterium | reverse complement strand
GTCATGCCCGGTGATGATGTAGTCACACTCGCACAAACGAGTGAATTTCAGGATGCAGTAAGTGCATTGCCTGAAGATGACTATAATATCCTCGCCTATATCAACGCAGAAGCTGTGTTAACTGAACTGGCACCGATGTTCGATGAGATGATGAGCGAAGACGACACCGACGCAATGATGGGTATGTTCGGCATGGGCGTTAGTTCCTTAAGCGAACTGGCAGACGGCGTTGGTCAGCAAGTGCTGGCGTTTACCCTGTTAAATGGGCGCTCTTTTGTCTTGGACTATGCCGTGAGCGGTAATCATTTCTCCACGACCCGTACACCGGTGAACACCGACCTCATGACTAATTTACCCGCCGATACCCCGCTTGTGATTGTTGATACCGGAATCGGTGATACCATCAACGAGGTATTCGCCGCGTTAGAAATGATGGATATGCTCTTTGAAGAACAGGGCATGAGTGTTGGCGAAATGAGTGGTGTGCCTGCGCTGGACATCATTAATCCCAACTCGCTCGCTGTGTTCCTCCGTAATGTGTTTGAAGGCACAACCGGGCTTAACCTTGACGACACGCTTGCTTGGATGAACGGCACATTTGCGCTCTATCTTGCGCTAGAAAGCACCGAACTTGACGGCTTAACCGTACCTGTACCGGCACCGGGTCTCATTGTCGAGACTGATAATGCGGACGCAACAGCAGAATATGTTGAAGTGATGGCACGGATTGCGACGGATATTTTCGTCAATGCAACCTTTGAAGATGGCACATTGACCCTTCCAGCCAATGAGGTCGGTCTGGTTGTGCCAGAAGACTTCCAGGATGCGTTCGCCATTGCGGATATTCAACTTGCATCGAATGACGCGTTGGCGGTGTTTGGTTTTGCATCAAATGTAGAGTTTGCACTTTCACCGGAAGGTGATAGTCTGGCGGATACGGACAGCTACGCGTATGAATCATCATTGTTCCTTGATGATGCCACCGCTATCTGGTTGATTGACTTATCACCCATTGCGGAACCGCTGATTGATCTGGTGGAGGCATCTGGTATGGCAACACCAAGCGACATTGAAATGCTGGAATCACTGCTAGGGATTGCGGCGACATCCTCCATCACAACCGCGGCGGATTCCGCACGCTTTACGATCACATTAACGGAGTAGATCACCTCCTTAACGTAATCTGATCAAAAAGCAATATAAACGGCGATCTTCACTAGGGTGTGGAGGTCGTCGTTTTCATAATTTGCCGTGCAATTTTATCTTTTGTGACATCTTACGTCCATTTGACAGTTTATCCGCTACAATAAATTATAAACACGATTATCATCCTTATAGAAAATACAATGAATCCTGGTTTGTGGATGACTCTATTTTTGTTCCTTCTGCTAATTATTATTTGCATCGTTGCTGGCACGATCAATTATCGTCTCAGAGGTCGTATGTTGTTATATCAGCGTACCGCTTTCACGGGACCAGCATGTACCGGATTATGGCAGAAGCAGGATGAGCATTTTGTTCTCGTAGAACTTAATGGGGGTATAACTGCCGATCTTGGTAATATTACATTTGTGATTGGTAGTTGCGCTGATGCTATTTTTGTCGATTATCCTGAAATTATGCATGCCCTACAGGACGCGTTTCATCAAACGGAACCGTCCTCGCGTCAGTTTAGTGTGGGGAACACAACCGTCGAAATAGCCTTTTCTCGCCTTGACGATCAGTATATATCGTCCCATATCACGCCATCGCTATCGCCTATCGACGATGAAAATGCCCTCGATGAGCGCGAATTTGTGGTGCAGATGCTGAACAGCTTAGGGCAGAGTGTGGTCGTGTTGGATATGGGTTGGCATGTCGTGTATGTTAATCAGGCATTTACGAACCTGACCGGTTACACACCGGAAGAATTGATTGGTCAGACCCCGCATGATTTTGTGTATCCAGAAGAGCTTGAACGCCTCAAACGTGTCATCAATATGAAACCCCTGCGACATATTCCATCACGAGAATTCAGATTTCTCCATAAAGAAGGCTATGATATCCCGACATTGGTGACCGGTACGTCCCGTAAGCATGACGGGGTAATGCTAGGATTATATATCGTCATCACGGATCTCACGGAATTACATCGGACGAATCAAGCCTTATATGATAGTGAGATGCGCCATCGTGCGCTGTTAGACGCGATACCTGATACGATGTTCTTGCAGGATAATGATGGCATTTATTTGGATTACTATTCCGGCGAAAACGGCATTGTTAACCGCGATCCATCAACCTTCCTCAACCATTCTATGCAAGATGTCTTGCCAGAGAACGTGGTCAATATCATTGAACCGGCGTTCAAGGAAGCGGTCATCAGCCGTAAAATGCACACTGTCGAATATACGATTAATTCGCGCAGAAGGGGCTCACAGCTCCACTATGAAGCGCGTATGGTGCCTTATACCGAAGATCGTGTGTTAGTCATCGTTCGAGATGTTACCGAAAGCCGCAACACAGAATTGGAACTTGCACAGAGCGAGCTACGCTACCGACGCGTGGTGGATTCCATACCGGATATGATCTATGTTCACCATGATGAAAAGGTGGTTTACATCAACCCTGCCGGTGTCAAATTGTTCGGCGCATCTTCACCTGAGCAGGTGATTGGTCTTGGTATTTATGATCTTTTAGCACCGGAATATCATGAGGTTGTTCGTGAACGTATTGCTAATTTCCTAAATCAGTTAAATGCTTCGCCACTGATAGAGGAAGAATTTCTTGGCGTGGACGGGCGGCGGATAAGTGTTGAGGTGATGGCAGTCCCTATAGATTATATGGGACAATCTTCGGTGATGGTGATTGCGCGTGATATTCGAGATCGTAAGCGAGATGCCCGTGCCATTGCGTTAAATGAACAACGCTTTCGCTCCGTATTTGCCAGCGCGAGTGTGGGCATAGCTATCACGGATGAACAAGGGTATCCAATAGAGTTCAACGGTGTTTTTGGGCGTTTGTTCGGGTATGGGGTGGAGGAGCTACACAGTAAGTCAATCATCGATTTCACCCACACACATGATCGTATGAAGGACAAAAAACTGTTTTATGAGCTGGTTCAGGGCAAAATTGACCGTTATCAACTTGAGAAGCGTTTTGTACACAAAAACGGTCACATCATCTGGGCGCGTTCGCATGTTTCTCGTTTACCGATGGCGGATGAAAAACAGCGTACACAGATCATTTTTCTGCTGGATGACATCTCCGAACAGAAAAAAGCTGAGGCAGACCTGCGCCGTTTAAATGAAACGTTGGAAGTGCATGTTGACGAACGTACTGCTGAACTAAAAGCCGCCAATGATCGTTTGACCGAGCTTGATCGCCTCAAGAATAAATTCATCGCGGATATGTCCCATGAGCTACGCACACCAATCAGTGTATTGAACACACGCATTTATTTGTTGGAGCGTGCCGGCGCGGAAAAGTTGGAACAATATCTGCCGGGCATGAAGGTACACATCAATCGGTTGATCGAATTTACCGAGAACATTCTTGAATTGACCCGTCTAGATTTACGCGAGGACAAAGTCAAATTTAAGCTAGTCGATTTGCGTAGCATTGTGCAATCTGTGGTGGATGTCGCATTGCCAGAAGACCCGGAAGAATCAATTACGCTGACGTTTGAACCTTTAAATGATGACGAAGTGCCGGACATGACCGTGCGCGGGGAACCGGGGCAACTCTCTCAGGTAGTTACCAATCTGGTACAGAATGCGATCAAATACACAGATCATGGCACGATCTCAGTCTGTATGATCTATGATAAAACACAGTCACACGTCGGCTTTTCGGTGACAGATACGGGCATCGGTATTGCAGAGACTGATATACCGCACCTGTTCGAGCGCTTTTATCGTGGGGAGAATGCGTCCCAATCCACCACACCGGGTACAGGTCTCGGTCTGTCCATCGTTCAGGAGATCGTACAATTGCATCATGGCGCGATTGCAGTCGAAAGTACACTGGGCGAGGGAACAAACTTCACCATAACCTTCCCACATTACCAGATCATGATACTGGATTCCCACGAACCCTTAGGCTAAATTTTAGGGATCATTCTGGGCTTTTTACAGACAATACCCTACAATCCAACCCCGTAAGAAACCCGCGTATTTATCTGTCTATAAAGAAAGACTGAATACAACTGCAAATTTGGAGAAAAAATTAATGGATACGGTACAAGTTAAACTACGTGATGGTTTTGTGACAACTGCTTCTGCTCGTGGGCACGAAGTCCACACCGATTTACCACCCGATGATGGTACAAATACCGCGATGAATCCTGAAGAATTATTGCTTGCCGCGCTTGGCTCATGTATGTCACAGACAGCCAAGCTCTATGCCCGTCGTAAAGGGTGGGATTTACAGGGTGTGGATGTGCATCTTGAGGTTGAACGCTTCAGCGCGAAGGACTACGAAGATTATGCTGGTGATGAGCGCTTCGTCCACGAAATCCGTGAGACAATTGTATTTCATGGTGAATTGGACGACGACCAACGCACCCGCTTGAAAGAGATTACAGGAAAGTGCCCTGTCCGGCGCATTATCCAATTGCCAAGTTTTTTCGTTGAGGGAGAAGCACAGGCAGAATAAACAGTGTGCCATGACATAAATTGATAACACCCTCTGCACTTGATGATTTTTGCGTCAGCTTCATCATTGTAGGGGGTATTTTTGAATGGGTGATCGGGCAAAATAATGCACGTATATTATCTGATCTTCAACACAGATATGGTACAATACAAAACTTGTAATCTTATCTACACATGCAGGGTAAAACACACGCTATGAGTGGTGACCTCAGCGCGAAAATGCGCGATTATCTCGCAGAAGTCTATCGCCTGAACGAGCATATGTCCGAGCGACATGGTTATGTGAGCACCTCAGCTTTGGCTGATTTACTTGATGTTAGCGCACCAGCAGTTAACCGGATGGTGACAAAATTGCGAGATATGGGCTTGCTTATCCATGAACCGTATCAGGGAATCGCATTGACAGCAGATGGTGAGAAGCAGGCATTACTCACCTTACGGAAACACCGGATTGCAGAGGCTTTTCTGGTCAATGTGATGGGTTTTGGCTGGCATGAAGTTTATGATGAAGCGGCGACAATGGCGAGTGCGCTCTCCAACGAGATCACACAACGTATGGTAGAAATGGCGCAAAATCCGACGATTTGCCCACACGGTGAACCCATTCCACATGCTGATGGCACAATTGCTACATTACAGGATGTGCCACTGAATCAAGCCACACTCAATGTAACTTCTGTGATTACCCGTATTCTCACCCGTGAACGTGATCGCTTAGAATATCTTGAGGCGTTGCAACTTGTCCCCGGTGCAACACTCACCGTGATACACATTGCGCCCTTTAATGGTCCGATGCAACTCAAAGTCGGTGAAGAATATCGCATTGTCGGGCATAACCTCGCGGAAATCATCCGTGTAAAAACAGATTAAGCCAGGCATCTTTCCGTGAAACAGTGTAATTTTGTGATGGGGCATATCCAGACGGATGCGCCCCATTTTTGCTGTTAATTGCCTAACAGGGCGGTGATGATCTGCCCAACATTGTATTGCATATAATCGATATATGTTGCGGCGGGACCGTCTTCAGCGCTCAATGATCCGCTATAGAGCGTAACCAATGCGACATCTCGCCCGACTTCATTAGCGACGGTTTGTGCGACCTCGCTACTTGCTGAAACTTCCGCGAAGATCGCGTACACACCAGTGTCGTTGATAATCTCCACCAGATCAATAATACTGCGTGGGTCGGCTTCGGCGAGTGTAGAAGCGGCGGGCAACACAGTTCCGACAACTTCAAAACCATATTCATGTGCAAAATAAGCGAGAAATTCGTGATTTGTGACCAGTACACGGCTCGCTTCTGGTAAGGTTTCTACCTGTGTGCGGATACTCGCTTCTAATGCGTCCAATTGTTGCCAATATGCATAGGCATTTTCCTCATAGACTGTCGCGTTATCAGGATCAGCAGTAATCAGCGCATTTTGTATATTCTCCACCCATAAAATGACATTGGGCACGGACATCCACACATGCGGATCACATTCACCGTGTTCGTGGTCATGTTCATCATCGCCATGCTCATCATCGCCATGCTCGTCATCGTGATGTTCTTCATCGCCATGCTCGTCATCGCCACTTTCAAGCAGGTCACACTCTGCGGAATCAGCGAGTATGCCAATAGTATGCTCATCGTCTTCTGCGTCGAATGGTAACATCTCTAACCCTGCGGAGACGGCAATCGGCGTAACAGAGGCATTTTCTAGCACAATATCAAGCAGAGATTCTTCTAATAATCCTCCGTTGACCAGTACAACATCTGCCTCAACAATGCTGATAACCTCTGCTGGTGAGGGACTGTATCCATGCACATCGGCTTCTGGTGGAATAAGCGATGTCACCTCGACCAAATCTCCACCAACTTGTCGTGCAACATCGGCGATGATAGAAGTGGTGGCGACAACCTGCAACACATCGTCATCCTGTGCATATAGGGTTGTCGTCAGTAAAAGCACGCTACAGGTGAGCATTAAACGAAACATCTTTGTGAGCATCAAACTCTCCTAAATGATACATTGTCTCAATTAAACCTGCAAGAGCATATCACAGGATAGTTTTCTTTTCAAGCGAAATCGTGGACAATTTTGGATCGCACAGTTGCTTGCGCCATATGAGCATATAACCTACGAATTATTTTTGTTGTCCTGTATCAAGCCCTCTTGAATATGCTGTAAATGGCGTGTCATCGCATCACGTGCACCATCTGCATCACCTGCATTGATAGCCGCGACGATCTGCTCATGATCTTTTTGCGATATTTGCCTGACGAAGTCAATTTGGCTGGTACGCTGACGACTTTTATGCCCCAGATGACGCAAACTTGCCATAAA
>DAOTXB010000777.1:0-6453 GCA_034435575.1 Anaerolineae bacterium | reverse complement strand
CCGAGGAAGCCGCCCTGAAAGACATTGTTATCGTCAATATCTTTGCGGTTAACCCACCAGGTAAAATTCAGCAATAATTTGTGGAAAATCCCTTCAAGAAAGGCACGATCTGGTGTGCCCGTGTTGGCGGCATCAATTTTGTATACGCGCCACGTCGCCCAGGCATGTACTGGCGGGTTCACATCGCTAAAGTTCCATTCGTAGGCGGGTAATTGCCCATTGGGGTGCATATACCATTCACGGGTGGGGAGCGTTAATTGGCGTTTGGCGAAGTCAGGATCAACCAACACCAACGGCAAACAATGAAAGGCGGTATCCCATGTGGCATACCACGGATATTCCCATTTATCCGGCATGGAGATCACGTCAAAATTGACAAGGTGTTTCCAGTCGTGGTTGCGTCCTTTTTTACGCATATCCGACGGTACGATGTTGCCGGGGTCACCGGCTAGCCACTGCTCAATATCGAAATAATACAGTTGCTTGCTCCATAACATACCGGCGAGCGCTTGCCGTTGCACCCGTTTTTCATCGTCGGATAAGCCCGTCGGTTGAATTGCCTTATAAAAAGCATCGGCTTCTGCTTTGCGTGTCTTGAAGGTGGTGTTGAAGTCTTCAAACGGTTGATCCGTCATGGCGTTCGATAGACGCACCCGATAGACTACCGTCTCGCCGGAAGGGATTACACTATGATAGTGGGCGGCGGTTTTTGTCCCCGTCATTTCTGGATTAATCGCGCCCTTTTCTCCGTTGACTACATAGCGATGAAAGGCATCTTTGACGTAGGGAACCTCGTTTTTCTGTTGATATAACCAGGCGACATTGGTGTCGTTATTGGTGAACAGCATATCCGGCGAGCCATCGGCATAAAAATAGTTGATCGCCATTTGGGGGTGTAGCAGTTCGACAACGGTGTGTCCCTCTGCCTCTTGATACCCGCCGACAATCGGTTTGCCGTTAACATCGTTCATCGGACCGTGTGGATAGCCCCAGCTCCATGTGTTACGAAACCACAGCGTTGGCAAGACATGACAGGGCGCGTCATCCGGTCCACGATTGGTAACACTGATTTGCATCAAAATGTCATTTTCGCCACCCTTCGCATATTCCACCATCACATCAAAATAACGGTTGTCTTCAAATATGCCGGTATCAATCAGTTCATATTCGTAATCATCGAAACCGCGGTTGTAATTGACATTTTCTAGGTCTTTATAGGGGAATTTCGCCTGTGGATATTTGTAGAGCATCTTCATGTAGCTATGGGTGGGGGTGTTATCCAGATAAAAATAATATTCTTTGACATCCTCGCCATGATTGCCCTGCGGTCCGGTGAGACCATACAGCCGTTCTTTGAGGATGTTGTCGTTTTCGTTCCATAACGCCAGCGCCAAACACACATACTGATTGCGGTCACTAATCCCCGCCAGACCATCCTCGTTCCAGCGATAGGCACGACTCCGCGCATGGCTGTGTGGCAGGTAGTGCCACGCGTCGCCGGATGCGCTGTAATCCTCGCGGACAGTGCCCCATGCCCGTTCGCTGAGGTAAGGTCCCCACTTTTTCCAGTTGGCTTCGCGGTTACGGTGCGCATCTAGTCGCTGATGTTCGGCGGTCTTTGTCATGTTTTTCTCCGATTGTGTGACATACATATCCTGTATTGTTCACAAAATGGTTTATCCGCGCAAATTATTTTTTTGTTGGCTATAGGGTGTGGGGTGATGTAGAGTAATATCACTCACGACAATTTGTGCGATGGGAGGCAATTTTACAGTTTGATGAGAGAAGCCGAGTTCAACATATTGATAGTGGTTAAGGCTCTACCAAGAGATTAGTTCATCAAAAATAGGATGGCACAGGAGCGATGGTGACAAACCATTTAGGCAAATCAGATAAACGGTCAAAGCGCTTTTCCAATGTAGACATCGCCTGCGGTAAGGGACGAACACCGGTATGATAAATTCTCCTTTACATTAGGCAGATGCCCTTACATCTTACTGAAATACTACTGCGTTTTCATCCACAAAACCCCTAAACTAAGTCGGCTTCTCACCAGCCCACCTACCGTGCTGAATCCGAGGTAGTGCAAGCCTATAGCGGTGATGAGCCAAGCTGAATAGTTCAATTCTTCAAATTTAGTATCTATGATCTATGGTTGGCTTAAACAATCAGGAATTAGGTCATAAAAGCACGCTAATAGCCTACGCTGATATTGCATTTAGTTCTGCAATAATGGCATGCATTGCAGGATCATCGCCTTTAAGAATATCGTCATAGGTCAATGGTGTGTAGATATGCGGCGCAATATACGGACGGGTATCTGTCGGTACAGAATTCTGCCAGAATAAGTCAGACACGCTGAAGACAAGTTTGCTATAGGGCAATTGCGTCGTTCGCGTTTCTCCAATGAAGTTTGGTGAACTGCCAGTAGGCTCACCCACAAAAATCGTGTTAGTA
Source organism: Anaerolineae bacterium (assembly GCA_034435575.1). GTDB lineage: Bacteria > Chloroflexota > Anaerolineae > Aggregatilineales > Phototrophicaceae > JAVJSU01. The sequence goes on along the minus strand of DAOTXB010000777.1, from coordinate 3,996 downwards.
TGGCGTTCCAGCAAGCTCACAAAATTCTGTGCGGCGGAGAACGTTCGTCGTCCAATTATCGTAAAGATGCGTCCAAGTTTCAGCGCGTCGTAGCCAATCAAATAATGAAGCAACGGCATACAGAGATAATTATTACCGCCCGTATTCCAACGCACATCCACAACAATATTCTCGATACTTTTATCCTGCACGATTGTTTGCACTCGTTCAGCAAATTGCGCGAGATTCTCGTCATCATTCATGTTACGTACTTGATTGAATTGGAGGTAAAGTAAGTTGTATTCGGGTATATGCTTCGTCCAATAATGACGATGCCGTTGTGCCAGAAATTCAGGTGATGGCTCAGTCGCAAAACAGCGTTCGGTTTCATGCCACTCATACATTGGTAAATCTTCAGTAGGTGATATTTCGATGGTTTCATCGTGCGGATTACCATCGACATCAATCAATGTGAGCACAACCTTATCATCATTCTCAATAATACCTAAGCCTTGCATGAGGCTTGTGCAGGTCAGGTAGGTTGTCCCCATTTCGTCAAGCCATATTTCATTATCACGACTGACAATAGCTTCGATTATTGCACGGATTTCGGATAAGGGATGTCCATCAATATGTGTGAGCTGTAGAGTCACATATTGTTGATAGCCTGATAGCGCACTTAAAATAATAGCATGGTCATCTAGCCAGAATAATTCAAATGGCAGAAAACGTTTAAACAAGGGAACTCGTAAGTCATCTGTGGGCATTAAAAATGTGTGCCCGTTGCCAACCTCGGTCAACAGTTTCATTATTTCGATAATAATTTGGGTATCAGTAAGGTCTGGAATTTGCTCATGAAGGTCATTTACGGCGATATCGAATGCTGTCTCTGTCGTATGGGTGAAGGGCTTGTAAGAGACATGTTTGATGTGTTGCACCATGAAGGCAAGATCGAAACGCCATCCGCTTGCATGGTTCCACTTATCGTCTGAAGCTAATGCCACCAAATGAAGAAATTCAGGATTGTTATGCAAAATTTCCAGGTCGCTATCTGTTTGTGCTAGCGTGATCTCAGAAAAGCCTTCGTCCAATGCCATTTTCAGCCATCGTATAGCTTCATCAGAGTGTTCACCAAGCGCATAGCAACATGCAATATTATAGCTAATTAATGATGGACTGATCACACTAAGATTTTTGGCTTCCTTAAAATATATAATGGCTTGTTCATAATCGTTCATCCGATACAAGGACATTGCAATCGATAGCGCATAGTCTTTATTTACGGGGTTTATTGTATAAAGTTGTCGCCATGTTTCTACAGAAAGTTGCCAATCTCCTGTGCTTTGTGCCTGTTCTGCTTGTTCCAGTAATGACAGAATACTTTTCATAGCCCCACACTCCAAAATAGTTCGCGTCATCTATAACTTCGTACAACTAGCATTTTGTGTTCAATATTGCCGTCACTTTCTAGCGTAATCCACGCCAGCATATCGCGTGAACAAGATTGTTCAATGCATCAAGATCATAACCGCTCGTCAAATATTCAAGCGCACATCCATTTCACCAGTTTGGCAGTATCCGGCATCAACTTTGCCAGTTCATTCAGCGTTCTCGATGCCTGACTCGTACTGCGTTTTTCAAATCTGGACAATAATGCTTAACTATTGCAATTATGTTCACAGATTTGATGTCATTACTCTGGGAGCGCTGTTTTTTTGATGCAATACGAAGATATGCTTCGCAAAAATCTCGGTTGTAATATTGAATTTAAGTCAATAATAAATTATACTATGAAACTTGAGCCTTTATTCGTACTTAGTGCGCGTGTTTAGCTTGTGCATTGTAATGGAAATCAGAGAGTGAAGTATGCTAGAGGATTACAAGATTTTAGTGGTAGACGACTCCCCTGAACTCCGTAAAAGCATTACCGCTGTCTTGCGCTATCATAATGCCGATGTGCGCGAAGCCTCCAACGGCAATGACGGTCTGGCGATGGCGTTGCAGGAACGCCCCGATGTCATCATTACCGACCTCATGATGCAACATCACAGCGGTATCTGGCTGATTGAGGCATTACGAGCACACGAAAGCACATCATCGTTACCCGTGATGGCAATGAGCGCAGATATTATTAGCTTGATGAACTGCCCGCCGGGGTGCATCCGTGTGTCGAAACCCTTTAAGGTAGATCGTTTTATCAGTGTATTGGCACAAACGCTAGCGGAACATGCACCGACTAACCGCCAAGCCAGAGCACAATAAACACCCTGATTTCATCCCATTTGGTAGATTCAAAAAGCGCCGAATAATTCCGGCGCTTTCGTTTTTTCTGTGATCGTTTGTTTATGGGGTCATCTAGCCCGTGACAGGCTCTGCAGTATCAAGGTCTTGCAATTGATCTTCATGCTCAGACAGCCAATTGATCGTGCTCATCGCGGCGGATGTGCCTTGCCCGACAGATGTCGCGACCTGTCGCCATTGCTCATCCTGAATTTCTCCAGCGGCAAACACACCCTCAACATTGGTACGGAATAAAGCATCCGTGATGAGATAACCCGCATCATTGGTGGCAAGTTGCCCACCGAACACATCGCTGTTCGGTTCGTGACCGATGAAGATGAACACGCCATCTGTTGCCTTTTCGCTGACCTCATCAGTTTCGGTGTTCTTCAAGCGCACCTTGGACACAGAACCATTTTCGTTGGCGAGAATTTCTTCCACGACAGTGTTCCATGTAAAGCTGATCTTCTCGTTCTTATTGGCGCGTTCCTGTAGCTGTACACCCGCCCGCAATTCGTCGCGACGATGGATGATGTTCACGGTGGTGGCGAACTTGGTCAGGAAGATGGCTTCTTCTAGCGCAGAGTCTCCACCACCAACCACGACGACATCCTTACCGCGGAAGAAGAAACCGTCACAGGTGCCACAGTAGCTTACGCCGTAGCCTGTATATTTTTCCTCACCGGGGATGTTGAGCAAACGCGGGTTTGCGCCGATGGTCACGATGACCGAATCCGCGAGAAAAGTTTCGTTATACGTTTTGACGGTAAAGGGCGACCCGGTGCCGAAGTCTACCTCTGTGACCATATCAAAGATCACTTCTGCACCAAATTTTTCTGCATGGAGCTTAAAGCGTTCTACAAGTTCCGGTCCGCTGAGTGTATCCGGAAAACCGGGGTAATTTTCAATCTCATGGGTAATCCCCACCTGTCCTCCGAGGGTGTCCCCGGCGATGACAACTGGTTTTAGTTGGGCACGGGCAGTGTAAAGTGCGGCAGTTAAACCGGCAGGTCCTGACCCGATGATGACGACTCGTTCTTTTCTCATTGTTGTTTTTTCTCCGCGTTTTCAATTTCTTGCAAGAGTTTTTCAATTTCAGGATTGTCGATTTTGCCGTTATTTTCGGCTTTGATGATGCTCACGAGTGCTTCAAATTCCTCACGACAATCTGACCAGTGCTGAATATGTTGCTCAAACGCTGGGCGTAATTGTTGGAGGTCTTTTCCATCTGCGACCATTTCTGCAAGACGCGCGATACGACCACAATAATCGTTGCAATCCATATCAACAATTTCGTCTTCGCAGGGTTGCTCAAAGATGAAAGAGAGCATGTCATTTACGTTGTTTTCGTCACATTTACTCATAACTTATAATGCCCTGTTTTGCCTTCTACTTTTACTGACACGGTTGCTCTGATTAATCTTACCCAATTTTCAGTTGACCGTATTTTGTCTATTTAGGACTTGGGCATTTGCACAATATAACCAGTCATTAGAGACAACTTGCTACGTATGGACGACAAGTCCTGCTAAAGTTTCCCCAGAGCACATGAAGAATGTCATGCGACAGAGAGTTAGTAGAATTAACCAGATATTTCGCTTGTTTTCTTCGGAAGGTCTGCATATCCTCACAGAAACATGACTTTGTGTGCCACCGCTAATCATTGCAAAACCTCTGTACAGGCTATGTCAGGTAACTTTCTTGCTGTTCGGCGTATCTGTAAACTGCGTAACTTCT
>DAOTXB010000776.1:0-2737 GCA_034435575.1 Anaerolineae bacterium | reverse complement strand
TCGAGGAATGCGAGCGCCGCTTCCCGCGCCTGTGGCAATTTATTATCCTCGCCCATTGAGCCGGATACGTCGATCAATAACCAGATGTCCGCCTGTTTCTTTACGAATGCCCAGCTTTGTTGGATCGCCGCGATGACATCCGGTGTGGGCACGTCCAACTGTGTAAAGGAATTATCCAGCGCCACGCCATTTTGCTCCACAAACGGGAAGCCGAGGGGTACTGCTGGATTCGCCGGACGGAATCCCTCCGCCATGATGCGTTCCTGCACGGGCACGGTCAGCATATAATCGGTGAACACACGGGCGGCTTCTTGCTGTTCTTCTGTCACCCACTCCGCGTTGACGATGCCGAAGGGATGCTCATGCACGAACGTCCCCTCTTTGGGATAAAGCGCGACCAGTGGCTCCGGTGGTTGAATCTCGGTACGCCCCAGATTGATAAAGATCAGGTCGTTTTCTTCTAGCGCAACAAAGTCCAAATACTCCGGTCCCTGTGCGATATATTCCTTAAATTCGGTGGTACGACGGGAATAGTGGCGGATCAATTGTTCAATATCACGCACACCGTCCTGTACTGCTTCATCGTTGACCTGTTCCATGCCAATCTCGCGTCCGGTGAAGCCGTTCAAACGGGATGCGGCGTAAAATTCTGCGATCAATGTCGAAAGTGCGGTTGAACTAATGAAGGGGTCGGTGTGCCCATAGTAGACGGTGCGTCGTCCGTTCTCGATACCATAATCTTGCCAGCCGTTTTCACTACCAAGCACTTCGAGCAATTCTTCCCAACCAATTTCAACATCAGCTAACGGGATGCCATCACGGTCAGCAACAGTTTGACGGATCGCATCAAGACGACTTTCCCAGATCGCCATGACAACCGGCGCGAGGGCGGTAGCGCGTGCTTCGGAAAGATCAAAAATTTGTCGTCCGGTCTGGAAGTTCGCAAGTGCCAGCCAATGACTCACAGAAGGTTGGAAGATGACCGGACGCGCGACATTTTCATTATTCGGTGCGATAAATGCGTTGACGATTCCCTGCATCACCGTACCCGATGATCCGGCTTGACCGGTGACATAGATGGGACGTTCGCCATCGGCTAATGCTTCGCCCGTGATCGGATTGGTCCCGTTGGCGAAAGCACGGTTAAATTCATCAATGGTTTGTGGCATATAAAGGTCAGATTCTGGTGCATAGATAATGTCGATCTGGATGGCGTTGGACGGAATATTGACTCCGCTAGACGTGTTGCCGTCGGCGCTATCCTCCCCACTATCACAAGCCACCAGTACCAGCATCAAAATTGACAACAATACTAGTAAACGTTTCATAGATTCTCCTTGTGGATTTTTGTCGCAAGGCATGTATTACCTCTGTATTATGGCACAATTTTTGCTGGTGGGAGCTCACACCCTGAATAATTGGGGGATTTGCTGTACCATTCTGGCTATACAGTGCATGAGGACAGGGAACTAAATTGTTATCTGACGTATTTTAACGCATACTGATAGCACACATATATCAGCGGTTTATCACTTTAGGAGAGTTAACCTTGCGTATAAGAGTAGTATTTTTGATGGCGATTTTGATGTTACTGAGTGTGCTCGCCGGGCAGGTAATGGCACAAACTCAAGAATATACCGGCTACATGGGTGATGATGTCGCCGACGATTATTACGATTTTGACGTAGCCGAGGGACAAACAATTGTCATCACTGCGGAGGCGACCAGTGGCACCCTTAATAGCCTGATTGGTTTACAAGACCCCGCAGGCGAAGTGATCGAAGTTAACGATGACCGCGATGACACCACAATCAGTTCGGAAATTGTGCATGTCGCTAGCACGTCCGGCACCTATCAGGCGATTATGTCCAATGTCAGTGGCACATCCGGCGAGTATCGCATGACGATCACTGTCGAAGACGCGGTTACAATGACGACCACTACGGATTCTCAAACCGCGACCAATAATCAGACAATTGGCGAAACCGAAATCTACACGGGCGACATCCTGAGCGATAAAGATGAAGACCGCTACACAATCAACCTGACTGCGGGACAGGGTGTGGTCATCACGGCTGTTGCCACCAACGATAGCGGGTTAGATACTCTGCTGATTCTGGAAAATAATGAGGGTGTAGAAGTCGCACAGAATGACGATTATGAACCCGGTACATCCCTAAACTCACAGATTGTCTATGTGGCAGACCGCACCACCAATTACACGATTGTGATGGGCAATTTCCCCGGTTCCACAGGCACATATGAACTGACAGTTGAATATATCAGTGGTACAGATGCCAACGATTTACTCGGTACCGAACCCATCGCGGTTACGGGAACTGAGGCGGATCTGTTTTATACCGGTTACATGGGCGACGATGTGCCGGATGATCTGTACGAAATCACGTTAGAAGCTGGCGAAGGTGTGGTGATTACCGCAGAAGCCACCGTAAATAGTGATCTGGATACATTCCTCGTGCTCGATGGACCGGATGGCGAAGAAGTCGCCCGTAATGATGATAGTGAACCGGGTGTAACGCTCAATTCGCAGATTGTTTATGTGGCAGAAATTGGCGGTACTTATACCGTTGTGATGACTAACTTCCCCAATTCTTCTGGTGATTATGAACTCAGCATCAACTTTGTGAGTGAAGCAAACGCGGGTGAACTGGCAACGACGGGCACCAATCAGCCACCGGAAGTTACAACCACGCCAGACCGTGCGCCTGATCTTTCA